>DAOPYU010000124.1:0-10610 GCA_035353095.1 Candidatus Sumerlaeota bacterium
GACAAAAGGCCGGATTTCCCCTTTCCATTTGACCTGCCGTTCGGGAAGCGTATAGTGAGACGGCTGGTTTCGAGCGCCGCGGATGGAACCGGGTGAACGGTTCCTGCGTCCGCGCAGAGGGGTGTTCTCAATCCGAAAGGGGAAGCGGTTCATGGCGAAGGCAAAGATGAATCAGACAGATCGAATGGCGACCGAGTATGCCCGGCGCATCGAGCGGCTGGAGCGCAAGGTGGCGCGGGCGAAACTGGACGTCCTGCTGGTGGTGACGGACATCAACCGGTTCTATCTGACCGGTTTCCACTCGACCAACGCGGTTCTGGCCATCGAGCCGGGCGCCGATCCCGTCTTCTTTACCGATTTCCGGTACCTCGAAATGGCCCGGAAGGCCGTGAAAGGCGCCAAACTCCAGATGCTGGGAGGGGACAAGGACCAACTGGCGCCCTGGGCGGCCAAACGAGGCTGGAAGCGGGTCGGATTCGAGGGACAGATTCCGACGCTGCGTTTCGAGGCGCTCAAGAAAAGCGTACCGGACGCCACCGACTGGGTGGAATCCTCCCAGACGATCGTGGACCTGCGGGTCATCAAAAGCCCGGTGGAACAGAACATCCTGCGCCGGGCCATCCACCTGGCCGACGATGTGTACGCGGCCATGCTCGAACAGGTGCGGCCGGGAATCACCGAGTGGGAAGTGCGCCGCATCCTGCGGAGTCTGACCGACAATATGGACGCAGAAGGGGAGTCGTTCGACTGCATCGTGGGCACGGGGCCCAACTCGTCGCAGTGTCACCACCACGTAGGGCAGCGGGCCTTGAAGCGCGGCGAACCGCTGCTGGTGGATATGGGGGTGCTGCTCGACAGTTACCACTCGGACATGACGCGCACGGTCTTTCTCGGCCAGCCGAACGCGAAACTGAAAGAGATCTACAAGGTCGTGCTGGAAGCGCAGTTGCGGGCGATCGCGAAGGTGAAGGCGGGCGTGAAGGCGTCCGAGGTGGACCTGGCGGCGCGCGGGTGGATCGCGCGCAAGGGGTATGGCGAGAACTTTGGTCATGGCCTGGGTCACGGCGTGGGGCTGGAAATCCACGAAGCGCCGAGTCTGGCGGCCAAAAGCCCGGACATCCTGCGCTCGGGCATGGTGATGACGATCGAGCCGGGAATCTACCTGCCGGGAGTCGGGGGCGTTCGGATCGAGGACGTGGTGCTGGTCAAGCCGAACGGGTGCGAGGTGCTGACGCGCACGCCCAAGGAACTGATCGTCCTGGATATTTGATGACGCCGGACAGGGTTTCCTCCTATAATGGAGACAGTCTGGAACGATTGTGATGGATTTATGCGGGTATTGAGTTTTGAAACGGCCACGTATTTTGGCGGAGTGGGGTACCTCGCTCCCGGGGTGCGCGACGGCGCAGGCCCCTTTGCCCCGCGCGCGGCCAGCAGTGAGGTTCTGGCGGCAGCGGACACCCTGCTCAGCCGCCACGGGTGTGCGTTCGAGGAGTTGGACCTGATCGCCGTTTCGACGGGGCCGGGTTTGTTCACCGGGGTGCGGGTCGGACTTTCCATCGCCAAGACGCTGACCTGGGCGCAAGGGGGGGATCGGCGGCTGGCGCTGGTGCCCGTGCCGACGCTGGATGCCGTGGCGGTTCTGGGCGCTCAAAGAATTGAAACACCGCAGGAAACGCCCTCCCCTCTCGTGGCCGTGACCGACGCCCGGCGGGGTGAGGTCTATGCGGCCCTGTTTACCTGCCGGAGCGCGCAAACACCCCCCGAACGGTTGACGGAAGACCTGGTGGCGCGCCCGGATCAGATCCTCGAACGGTTGCTGGACCTGCTGCCGGACAAAGGCGCTTCGATTCGAGAACAAGGCCGGATCGTCTGGATTGGCGATGGAGCCGAGAAGTATCCGGATATGCTGGGGGCCTCGTTTGCGGGGCAGAATGTGGTGCTGCCGCGGGGGGATGCGAACCTGGCGTTGTGCGTGGCGGAATTGGCCGTCGCGCGGCTGAAAGCCGGTGACATGGCCGAAGCCGAGGCGGTGCGCCCGCATTACGTGCGCCGCCCCGACGCCCGCCTGCCCGTGGTGCAGTCGTACCTGAGTCCAGGGCTGGGTCGGGAATAGCCGAGCAAGAGGAAAAGATCCGTCTGATCCGACTAATCGGACCGATAAACAGAAAACACAAGGAGACTGAATGCAGGAAGAACACGAGTTGACCGAGGGTGCATGGCAAACCGAACCGATCCCGGAGGGATTCCGTTCGGGATTCGTGGCCTTTCTGGGCGAGCCGAATGTGGGCAAGTCCACATTGCTCAATGCCTTGTTGGATTTCAAACTGGCGATCGTCTCGCCCAAGCCCCAGACAACACGCGACCGCATTCTCGGGATCTACACCGACGAGCGGTGTCAGGCGGTCTTTGTGGACACCCCCGGGGTGATGGACCCGCAGGACCGATTCAACGAGTGCCTGCGCGACAGCGCACTCGAGGCCCTGCGCGAGGCGGATGCGGTGTGTCACCTGGTGGACGCGTCCGCGCCGCGCAGCCTGCCTGCGGCCGCGGCCGCGGCGGTCCGGCAGACGCGCAAGCCTCTCTTCCTGCTGGTGAACAAGACGGACTGCCTCCCCCTGGCCGAGGCGCTGATTGCGCAAACGGACGCGCAGGAACGGCGCCGGGCGTGGGACGCGATGGCGCCGGAAGGCTGGCCGTCGAATTCCTACACGGATGTGCTGTTCCTCTCGGCGCTCGAGAAAAGCGGTCTGCCCGCGCTGGTTGAAGCGGTGAGCGCTGCCCTGCCGGAAGGTCCGCCTCTGTACGATCCGGAAACCCTGACCGACCGCCCGATACGGTTTCTGGCTTCCGAGATCGTCCGCCAGAAGGTACTCGAACACTGCCACCAGGAAGTTCCCTACGCGGTGGCAACCCGCACGGAAGAATTCATCGAACGCCCGAACGGCAAGTTCCTGGTGCGGGTGGGGATCTATGTGGAACACGACTCGCAGAAGGCGATCGTGATCGGACACAACGGGACGATGCTGCGCACCATCGGTCAGGAAGCGCGGGTCGAGATCGAGGAAATGGCCGACCACCCCATCTTTCTCGAGTTGTGGGTAAAAGTCCTGAAGAACTGGCGCAAGAAAGAACACGCGCTTCAGGAATTCGGTTACAAAACGCCGCTCCAGAAGAACAAGCGCCGCCGGAAGCGGTAAGGATCGGGGGAAGGAGCGAGAACGGCATGGAATCCTTTCTGCTCGCTTCCGTATTGGGTCACCTGCTCTATGGGGGGGCCGTGGTCTGGCTCTTTCTGTTCTTTTACGTCGAGGGGGTCTGCCAGTTGGACCGCCCCCGGTTGAAACGGACCACCGCGCTTCTGAATATCGGGTTTCTGCTGGCGGGCTTGGCATTCCCGTTCCTCTTTCCCCACGTGGAAACGCTGCGCGAGGCTCTGACCTTGTCGCCCGTCACCCCGGCCGGATGGGCGTTTCTGATCCTGCTGGGGGGAATCTGGTGTGGAGCGCTGGCGGGCCAGACATGGGTCACGCTGCGCCTGTTGCGTCCGGAAAAAATCCCCGAACTGGTCGCCGAAAAGGTGAGCCGTGTTCCTTACACCCCGGACCGGGAGCATTGGGATCTGTCGTTCGCCGACGTCTTCGGATGCGACCAGATTCCCCCGAACCCCGCCGCCGGCCAGCCCTTCCGGTACAAGAAACGACACAAAACCCATCTCCCGCGCAGCTGGGCGTCGCGCCTGCTCCTCGAGGCATTGGCCATGCGAGCCAATCAGGTGTACGAACTGCGGATCGTGGAACTGACCCTGCGCCTGCCCCGTCTGCCCCGGGCCTTTGACGGGTTCCGCATTCTCCACCTCTCCGACCTGCACCTGGGGCGGGATCTCTCGCCCGGCTATTACCGCCACGCCCTGACCTGCGCCGCGCAACTGCGGCCCGACCTGGTGGTGTTCACGGGCGATTTCACCGGCATGGACGCCTTCCACCGCGAAGCCGTCGCCTCGCTTTCCCTCGTCAAAGGGCGATTGGGAACCTGGGTCGTGTTCGGAAACCACGACTACTACGACCGGCCCGAAATGCTGGACTACTGGCTCCGGCACGACAGGATCGGGCGACTGAACAATGGGGCGGTCGAGTTTCGCCGTCCCGCCCCACCAGAAGTCGAAGCGGACTATCAGGCCCTGCGCCTGATCGGAACCGAACACCCCCACCAGCCCGTTTCCGACTGGGAGGCGCTTGTGAGCGGGACCGACTGCGCGGTCGTGGAAGAAAACGAGACGGACGAAGAACTCGAACAGACCGAAGCATCTGATGGCCGTCCGGACACACAGAGGATTTCCCTCAAGAAAACCCGTGAGAAAAGCGTTCCGGAAGATCCGGTCTTCAAGATCGCCCTGACCCACCGGCCCGATTATTTCGTCCCCCTGGCGCGGGCGGGAGCGGACCTGGTGCTGGCGGGTCACACGCACGGCGGCCAATGGCGCTTCCCCTTCATTGGCCCGGTCGTGGTCCCCTCCCTGTATGGCCGACGCTACGCGTACGGCCTGCACCGCCGGGGCCAGGCGCTCCTCTCGATCTCCCCGGGCTTCGGCGTCCACACCATCCCGCTGCGCTACAACTGTCCCCCGGAAATCACCCTGCTGGAACTGCGCCACGGAGACAATGCGGGAACACGGGAATCCCGTCTGTAATGGACGGTTCTCCCGCTCGAGCCGAATCCGCACGTTCCAAGGGGAGAATTCCTGAAAAACCTGAGAGCCTTTTGCAAAAGTATTGGGTAAGCGCTGAAAAAGCGGGGCGGATTGTTTCGGAGGAGCGATTTCTTGGCGAGAACGCGTGTTCATTTTCGATTTACGGCCCATATCGCCCTTTTTCTCCGATTCTTTGGAAAGGCTCGATACTATTCAGGTGGCCCCAAAGGGGCCTCCCGATCAGTAGCCGTGGGTGACCAAAGGGAACCCACGGAAAGGAATGCCCCTGATCGCACCCTGAAGGGGTGCCCCAATCCAGGCTAATTCAATGATTGGGCAACCCCTACCGGGGTTGAGTATTGTGGGCACATATTCCGTGGGTTCCCTTCGGTCACCCACGGCTACTCAAGGGAAATCCCTTCGGGATTTCAACAGTCCTTTCGGACATTATTTTTGAGAAATGCTATAAGACGCGTCTTGGGCGCTTACCGACCGCATCGCCCCCATGCGTCCGAGAATCATCCGTCGGGTGTTTTCACGGTGCTTGAATTCCAAGGGCCTAGGGTTTCAACCGCGGTTTTCAGGTTGAAAACAGAGCCTGGCTTTTGCAAAAGTAACGGGGAAGCAAGAGGAGAGTTGGCCTTGAACGTCTTGATTCGAAAAAACGCGAGTCCGTTCGGAGGCCCTCGGAAGAGCGACACGCGCGTTTGCGCCCGGAAGGAGCCACTCCCACAGAGATGAGAAATCGCAACCTATCGAGAAGAAGGTCCCCCCGCTCGTGAGCCGACTCCGTCCCGACCACTACCTGGCCCTGGATCTGGGCGACCGCCGTGTCGGCATTGCCGCCGGGTGTTCCGCGTCGGGGCTGGCGCGTCCGCTCGAGGTGTTCGACCGCTCGGCGGGCGATGCGGCGCTCCTGCACCGTATCCGCGAACTCCTGAAACGCGAGGAAGCGGGAACCTTGCTCCTCGGCGACGCCCTGAACATGGACGGCTCGCGCGGCGAGCGGTCGGAACTGGCCCACCGTTTCGCCAGATCGCTCAAGAACGCCATCCGCCAGGCCCGCATCGTCCTCTACGACGAGCGCCTCTCCTCCTTCACCGCCGACGAGTGGATGGACCGCGACGGCATCAAGCCCGCCCGCCGCAAATCCCTGCGCGACGCCTATGCGGCCGCCGCCATTCTCCAGGAATACTTCGCCGCGCAACGGCTTCAGGAACCGCCCGACCCGGTCGAGGGGGCCAGCGGAACCCCTTCTGAATAACGAAGCGGGTCCTGAGGCCCTCCGGCCTCAAGACCCGCTTTTTACTCCAATCCGACTCCATTCCGACCGACGAAGACGTCTCGGACTTTTCCCCGGTCAGATCTCTTCGATCGCCGCGATTCCCAGAACCTCTTTCTGGATCGCCACCAGCTGGTCACACCCGGCCTGGGCCAGGTCGAGCAATTCGTTGAATTGCTCGCGCGAACAGGGAATCTGCTCGGATGTGCCCTGAACTTCAAGGAGATTGCCGGCGCCCGTCGCCGCCACATTCATGTCCACCTCGGCTTGTGAATCTTCCATGTAACAGAGATCCAGCACCGGCTGTCCCTCGACCATCCCCACACTGGTGGCGGCCACAAAGTCGGTCAGCAGAGCCTGGTTGGTCATCTTCTGCTTTTTCATCTTCCGAACCGCCAGAGCCAGCGCCACAAAGGAGCCGGTGATGGCCGCCGTGCGGGTGCCCCCGTCCGCTTCGATCACATCGCAATCCACCGTCAGGGTACGTTCCCCCAGTTTGTCCAGCCGCACAACGGTCCGCAATACCCGCCCGATCAGGCGCTGAATTTCCACGCTGCGTCCGTTCGGTTTCCCTTTCATGCCGTCGCGCGGGATGCGCTGGGCCGAACTGCACGGCAACATGGCGTACTCGGCCGTGAGCCAGCCCTGGCCGCTGCCGCGCCGGTGCGGGGGCGCCTGGTCCTGCAGGGTGACGGCACACAACACCTTGGTCTCGCCCAGCTCGATCAGGGCGGACCCCAGCGGGTGGCGCAACGGGTTCGGGGTGATTTTGACGGGGCGCAGCTGCCCCGGTTCGCGACTATCTACTCGGATCATGAAACGGTTCTCTCTTTCGTTCGCAGCTAATTCTTCACACCGGAATTCTACTCCGGGGCTAACAACCCCAGGGGACCCTGGATTCCGGAATATTTGCCGACCCGGAGCCGGAAACAAAACGCGGGGGCGTCTGGAATCCCTTTTATCCACGCCAGCAGTTTCAGGATGAAATCTACAGGAGAAAGACCGGAACCGCAAGATTTTTGGAAAAAGGAGAACCGACCACCCGTCAGGGAATCTGCATTGCCCTGGCATGCAACGGCGAAGAGATGCAGTTTGCGGTTGCATCCGGAACACTTCAAGTTCATATTCTGGGAAAGAAGCCCTCCCCCACAACCGCACGAAAACTGTGGGGAAAGGGGTGATTTTATTCTTGTTCGCCACCCGGAAGCGATATCGAGTCTGGTGATCCTAATGAGTTCCTGTTGTCTCATCACCCTGATTGCCTCCGTACTACTCGCCCTGTTGTTTGTGACAGGGATTGTCTGGCTCATGCGACGGCGGATTCGCGCGCTCGAGAAGAGCCGCGACGAAATGAGCGAACGGCGCGAAGCCGTCGTGGACATGATGAATCGGATCGGTTTGTGCCTGAACACGTCGCTGGACCTCGACGGCGCTCTGGTCATGATCGCCGAATATCTCGTCGAGGCCACCGAGGCGGAGTCGGGGGCGATCTTTGTCTTGAACACCGCGGGGAAATCCCTCCGGGCGCGGGCGCTCGCCGGATCGTTCCCCCCGATCTTCAGACCGGCCGGGGACGGCGCCCTGTACGATATCCGGAAACACCGTATCGCCCTGGGAGAAGGGATCATCGGTTTCGTGGCCAAGACGGGCGAAGCGCTCCTGGTTGCCGACGCAGTAACGGACGCCCGGGTCACGCAACCTCCCGAGGGGTATCCGCCTCTGCGCTCGCTCCTGGCCGTCCCCCTGCAATTGCAGCACAAGACACTCGGGGTGTGCGTCCTGCTCAACCACCAGGGGGGGCACCCCTTTGACGACCAGGACCTGCGCCTGAGCCGCCAGCTGGCCGCCCAGGCCGCCTTGACGGTGAATGTGGCCCGGCTCTATGAACACGAGGGGGAACAGCAGCGCCTGGGCCAGGAATTGCGAGTGGCGCACGAATTCCAGAAGATGCTTCTGCCGCTCGAATGCCCCCAGGTGGACGGGCTTCAGATCGCCGCCTACGGAGCGCCCGCGCTCGAACTGGGCGGCGACTATTACGATTTCCTCTGGGTCGAGAAGCCCCTCTTTCTGGGGGTGGCCATCGCCGACGTTTCCGGCAAGGGCATCCCCGGAGCCCTGGTCATGGCAATCCTGCGCAGCGCACTGCGCGGCGCGGCGCCCGGAACTCTTTCCCCCCGCGACGTTCTGCGCCAGATCAACCGATGCCTGCTGGTGGATACCAAACCGGGCGTCTTCGTGACCATGACCTATGCCCTGATTGATGTACGGCGCAAGCGGATGCGGTTTGTGCGCGCCGGCCACGAGCCCATGATTATCTGGAATGAAGCCGATCCGGAACCCCGAGTCCTGCAACCCAACGGCCTGGCCCTCGGCCTGGTCGGCGAAGAGATCGGCTCCGTCCTCGAAGAGTGTGAAGTGATCCTGAGACCGGGCGACACGGTGGCGCTTTACACCGACGGCGTGGTCGAAGCGCTCAACGCCGCCGGGGCCGAGTACGGTCCGGCCCGCTTCCACGCCTGCCTGGGCCGTTGCCGCCACGCGGCGCCCGACGAACAGATCCGCATCCTGCTCGACGATATTCGGGCTTTCACGGGGGGAATCCCCCAGAACGACGATACCACGCTGGTCGTACTCAAAGTGCCAACCGAGCATTCTCCGGATACGACTCAACCGGCCCAGACCGGAGGGGCGGCTTGACTTGACGCCTCAAGTCTGGCATGCTGACCCGCCGGTGCGGGAAGGCCTCTGCTCCGCCACCGGAAAAGTATCCGGAAGCAACGGATACTTTCATCTGATTCTGCGGACGGAGAAAGCCGATGCCTCAAGTGATTCTGGCGTTGCCGGCGTACAATGAAGCGGGAGCGATTGGCGATCTGCTGGCGGTGGCGGTGCAGGCTTTCGAGACGATCCGGGCCTACCAGCCCCGGATCGTCGTGGTGGACGATGGTTCGGCCGATGACACGGGCGATCGGGTTCGCGCCTTCCAGGCGCCTTTCCCCGTCGAGGTCGTGACACACGAACAGAACCGGGGGTTGGGCGGCGCCATCTACACGAGTCTGCTGGCGGCGCTGGCCCGTTCCACCGATCCGGACGATGTAATCGTCAACATGGACGCCGACAACACGCATCCCCCCGCCACGATCCCGGCCATGCTCGAGGCGCTCGAAAACGGCGTGGATGTCGTGATCGCGTCGCGGTACCGCCCGGGGGCGCGACAGGTGGGGGTGCCGCTGAATCGGCGTTTCCTGAGTTTTGGCGCGCGGATGGTCTTCACCTGGCGTCTGCGGTTGCCGGGTGTGCGGGACTACACGTGTGGGTTTCGGGCCTACCGTGCGCGGACGATCTTGCGCGCGCTGGCTATCTACAGCGACGACTTCATCACCCGCGAGGGATTCGCCTGCACGGACGAAATACTGGTGAATCTGGCCCGGATGGAACCGCGTCCGGTCATCGCCGAGGTCCCCTTTGTCCTCCGCTATGACCGCAAACAGGGGGAGAGCAAACTCGAATTGGTCAAGACGATCCGCGCAACCCTGAAGATGCTGCTGCGGGGGTGAGGAGAAAAAAGACTGTCCAACACGGGCGTCCAGTGTCATGTATGACGGCCCGGGGGTACGGGATAGAGATTCAAAGCGGTACGAGGAAGAACCGTTTATTCAGGAGGGGAACGAACATGACCCAAGAACGCGAAAGCATGGAACTCGACGTCCTGTTTGTCGGGGCGGGACCGGCCAACCTGACGGCGGCGTACAAATTGATGCGCAACGTCCAGGAATACAATGAAAAGGCGGAAGCCGAGGGGAAAGAGCCCCTCGAAGACCCCATGGTCATGGTCATTGACAAGGGCGCCAATCTGGGCAACCACTCCCTGTCGGGCGCCGTGCTCGATCCGGTCATGTTCGCGGAACTCTTCCCCGAAGAAAATCTTTCAAGCCTGCCCTTCGCCCGCCCGGTCAAAAGCGATCAGGTCTATTACCTGACCGCCACCGGCCAGATCGCCCTGCCGGGTTTTCTGGTCCCGCCGGACATGCACAACGACGGCAGCAAATACATCGTCTCGCTCGCCGAAATGACGCGCTGGCTGGCCAAGAAGTGCGAAGACATGGGCGTCGAGGTCATGACCGAGTTCGCTGCGGCCCAACTGCTGCGCGACGGCCAGATGGTCCGCGGCGCCATCATGGGCGACAAGGGGCTCGAGAAGAACGGCGAGCCGGGCCACAATTTCGCCCTGGGCGAAGAACTTCAGGCCAAGGTCACGGTTCTCGGTGAGGGCACGCGCGGCTACCTGGCGCAGGAACTCATCGAGGGGTGGAACCTGGCGGCGAACGCCAACCCGCAGGTCTGGGGACTCGGTATCAAGGAACTCATCGAGGTGCCGGCAGGCCGTCTGCCCAAGGGCTCGGTCATCCACACGTTCGGTTACCCGCTCGATTTCTCGACCTACGGCGGCTCGTTCATCTACGCCCTCGAAGACAACCTGATCGCGATTGGTCTCGTGATGGGACTGGATTACCCGAACCCGCTGGCCGAAACGCACGGCCTTTTCCTGCAACTGAAGAAACACCCGTTCGTGGCCTCGCTGGTCGCGGGCGGGAAGGTGGTCGAGTACGGCGCCAAGACCCTGCCCGAGGGCGGGTA
>DAOPYU010000125.1:0-10607 GCA_035353095.1 Candidatus Sumerlaeota bacterium
GCCGCCACCACGTCCCAAACCGCCGTTTCGACACAGCCCCCCCCCGCTCCGGTGGCGCCCATGCCCCAACCGGCTTCTCCGGTCTCCGAGGGAATGAAGAAGGCGGATGCCGAACTGGGACTCGGCGACGTCAATCTGGATGATGTCAGTCTGGACATGGACCTGACCGCACCGACGGTGTCCGCCCCGCCCCCTCCCACCCCGACTCCTCCGCCCACCCCGGCTCCGGCTTCCCAACCTGCCGGGAACTCTGAGAGCCTGAAGAAAGCGGACGCAGAACTGGGGCTCGGCGACGTCAATCTGGATGATGTCAGCCTGGACATGGACCTGACCGCGCCCGGCACTCCTTCCGCGAAAAAGACGCCCGCCCCCTCTGTGACGGCCCAGACTTCAAAGTCGCAACCGGTGGCGGTTGTTCAGAATCCCTCCCGGACACCCGCCCCGACCGTGAAAACCCCGGCGGCCAATCCCGTCGAAGACAAAGCGTTGAGTGAGCAGGCGATCAGCGGAGGGGCGGAAAGCCAGTGGGTGGCCGACACGGATCACCAGACCTCCGTGACGGAACTGGGCATGATCGCCCACGCGACCACAGGGGGGGTGGCCAGAACGAACGGGTTGCTGCACCTGACCGGGAAAAAAGCGTGTCCCACCTGAAGTTGAGACCTTTCGCGGCCCGTGGGGCCGCTTCGCGAAGTTGAGGTTCCGTTCTACCCGAGGCACCCATCCTATCCTGCCGCGCCGTCTCTGTCTGGCACGGTTCAAAAGCCCAAACCATGACCCTGCATTGGATTCGCCGTTCCGTTCAAGTTTTCTCACTCTTCCTCTTCCACGCCGCCATCGGGCCCCTGTCGTGGCTTCAGGCACGCAGTCTGTGCCTGCCGATCCTGAGCTGCCACGCCTGTGCGCTCTCATGGACCGCCTGCCCGGTGGGGGTGCTGGTGCATTTCTCCGGCTGGCACCTGTTTCCGTTTGTCGCGCTCGGCTTCCTGCTGGCCTTCGGGGCGCTGGTGGGACGGCTGTTCTGCGGCTGGGTCTGTCCTTTCGGGACGCTTCAGGCGCTGCTCCACAAGATCCCCAGCCCCAAGTTCAAACTGCCGGCGTGGACCTCGTACATCAAGTACGCCGTTCTGCTCCTGATGGTGTTCCTGTTTCCGTTCATCTGGGGCGAGCTGACCGCCGCGTCCTTCTGCCGCATCTGTCCGGCGGCGTTTCTTCAGGTGGTGGTTCCGACCTGGATTCAGAACGGTTTTACCTGGGCCGGATGGTTGTCGGGCATCCGTGTGCTCTTCTTTGTTCTGGTGGTGGTCCTGGCCATCCTGTCGAGCCGCTCGTTCTGCAAGGTGTTCTGTCCCATCGGCGCGTTGCTGGCGCCGCTGAACTACCTGAGTTTCTGGAAGGTGAAAACCCCGAACGCGGAATGCCTCGCCTGCAAGCGCTGCGACAAGGCCTGTATCACGGATGTACAGCCTTCGGTCCGCGTACTCAAGGGCTCGGACCCCAACCGTCACCCGGATTGTGTGGTCTGCCACGAGTGCCAGAACCCGTGCCCCCTCACGGACGAAAAAGTGCGCCAGAAAGTGGCGGCGCGGAAAAATCCGTCCTGTTGATCCCCCATAGAGCGACCTGAAAACCGCAGTTACAAACCCAAGTCTGCGGTGTTCAACCGGATCGGGTGTACCCAAAGGATGATCCGTGGAGGAAAGAAACTGGAGATCGAAAAAGACGGGTCAAGCGCCAACGGCGCGAGTCATTGTTGCCTGGGGCGTCGTCTCAGGAACAGACCCGGTTGGTTTCACGAGGGCTGAAAGTCCGTTTTATCCAAGCCTTTCTCCCCATCCCGATCAGACGGGCCTTCAGCCCTTCTCCAAATGGGGACATCCTCCCAGGGGCGACGCTTCGCTTGCCCCTGGCTACAATTGATCCGCGCCGTTGGCGCTTCAACTACGGTTTTGGGGCAAACCTTTCCTCCCGTCCGCAGGCAAGAAACCGAACCAGAAACGCTCGACCGATGTTTTCAGAAATAAACCGATCTCAGCGCCTCCCCCTGTTCTTCCGGGGACGGCAGCTTTGGTGAGTGGATATATGGGTGGAATCTGACGCCTACCCCTGTTCTTCCGGGGACGGCAGGGGGACGGGTTCGGCGCGCAGGATCGAACCGTCGTAGGCGGCGGCGATGCGTTCGCCGGGTTGGACCACCAGGAAGTCCTCCGCGTCCCACGGGCCGTCCGTGAGGCGCTGGAGCCAGCGCAGGTCGCCCTGTTTCTGCTCGAACTGCAGGCCGAGCCGTTCGGCTTCGCGGCGGGTGGCTTCGGCATGGGGCAGGGGCGCCAGACCCGGCAGGTCAATATAGAGCATGCGGCTGTAATTCTTCAGGCCCAGCATCGTTTCCATGAGATACAGCGCGTTTTCCTCGCCGTATCGGGCCACATAGTTTTCGAAGGTCTGAAGGGCGGAAAAAGGCGAATCGCTCGGGACGCTTTCGTCCTCGAGGTTGGCGTGGTCGCGTTCGATCCAGCCAGCCGTTTTGTAGAACGTACCCGGGTTTTCTCCGAACACGGTATCGTACGCCGACCGCGACCCGAGGAAGAGGGCGATACAGTCGTGGGCGCGGGGAATGACGAGCGGAAGGGCCGGGTGACCCAAGCCGACGACGCCGTTGTTGCAGAGCGCAAAGCCAAGCAGAACCCCGGCGTAGCGGTCGGGGCGCGCGGCGTCAATGGCCTTCTGGATTCGCGCCGTCATCTTCCCGCTGGGCAGATCGTGCAGACCCTGCGAGAGAAACTCGACATCAATCACATGGCGCGACCGGGCCACACAGGCACAGATCTCGCGGTAGAAAATCTCGCAGGCGATCAGTTTGTAACGCGGCGGTCCGGAAACATCGGGCATCTTGCAATCCTTTGCCGTTTCGGCGCCAGAAGGCGCCCGCCTCCCTCGGTTCAGCGCTTTTTCTCGCCCGTCTCCCACGGCGGCGCTTCCGGCAGGCAGGCATCGAAACGCACGAGAAGATTCTGCTCATATTCCCCGCCAAACCGTCCCTCAAAAAAGCGCGGCAACCCTTCGGACCGGAACTCCGCCCACGAGTCGGTCTCGCGACCCGGCAGAATGGGGAAAAAGAGCGCCCCGGTTTCGGCGGCCGCCATGCAGTCGCCCGCCGCGTCACCCACCATCAACATGCGGCCCGGTTCGTAGTGCTCGCCTGCCGTTCCGCGCAGGTGGTCCGCCTTGGTGCCCAGTTCCTGCCCGCAGATCAGCTGCGGCAGATGGGCCATGCCGTGCGCCTGCCACTCGCGCTCGAGCGCCTCGGTGGGGGTCTGCGACACGACCACCAGATCCGCCTGGGCGCGGGCGGCCTCGAGGGTTTCACTTGCTCCGGCGAAGGGGAAAACCTCTTCGGAACGGGCCGCCACCTCGCGGTTCACCGCCACGCTCCACTCGATGATCCGCCAGAGGCTGGAGTCGGCCGAAAGGACCGCCTCTTCTTCGAGCGAGGCGTTGTCGAGCGCTGCGGCTCGGCTCACCCAGTCGCGAAGCGCCTCCACATCCGGCAGCGCCAGACCGCTGGCCACAAACTCGGGACGCCGCGCCAGCAGGTCGAAGGTCTTGAGCAACGCCTTGAAACGGTTCTGTCCCCGAAATCGAGAATACAGGTTGACGAATTCAGTGGTCTCGCGCGTGATCCCGGCGAGCGCCTCCAGGCCAAAATACTGGATGATGTTCGGAGTGAAACACTGCTTCTGTTTCAACTCCATGGTGTCGAACACGCACCCGTCCGAGTCCACTCCGATATAGAACGCCTGCCGCGGCTCAAAAGCGGACAAACGCCGGATTTTTCCTGTCTCCATAAAACCGCGACCCCTTTTCTTCCACCTGAACCCCTTCTATCCACCCCCACACTTCTCCTATTTTTCCAGAAACGTCTGCGTGTGTCAATCAATTCGACTATTCAGAAAATTAGAAGAGGGTTTCCATTCACCCGGGTGGGTTTTGCCGGAGGGCTCCCGTTTCAACCGTGTTCTTCCGATTTTTTTATTGCGTGTAGAGGCCGACACGGCGCAAAGTAATTGAACCCGATGCTGAAATAAACAAGATGGCAGACATAATATACCAATTTGGAGTGGGAAACAAACGGGGTTTTCAGGGGTCTTTGAAGCGAACAGAGGGTCTGTCGTTCTCTGAGAGAACGGTTTCTCATGCTCTTAACAGAAGGAGTCTTCACATGTTCACAGGATTTCGGGCAAATTGGGCTATTCTAGTTGTGACAATCCTTTTTGTGGCGGGTTGCCGAAACGTCGGCGAGAAAACGGGCGCCAGTCTGGATATCCAGTCCGTGTCGTCCCAGGACTCGGTAACGACTTCGACCGCGACACAATCCGTGCGGCAAAAGAATACCTCTCCTTCCACCGACATGTTGCAGGCCCAGTTTCAGGCCACGATCTATGAGGTGCAGGCGGATCCGGCGCGGCTGAACGACGTGGACGGCCGGGTTCTGGCGAGGCAGGCCGACAGCGCCGAGAAGTTGCTCACGGCCCTGTCCCAGATCGGGGAAGCGCGCATTCTTTACCGTTTCGATCAACCGGTCAATGTCTTCTCCGAAACGCTCCGTCTCGGAACACAGGAGCCCATGGTCACCAACTCCCGAACCGCGGCGAACGGCGCGGCGATCAACACCATCCAGTACCACGACGTGGGCGCCATCATCCAGTTGTCGGCCAACCGGGCGCCCGCGGAAGCGAAGCGAAAAGGCCCCAACGTCAAACTCTCCGTGGAGATGGCGGTTCTATCCAACAGTGACGCCGAAATCGTTCCCGGGCGCAAAGTCTCTTCCATCCGGCAGGTTTCGCTGAATCATAGCGAACGACTGGAGTTCGGACACCCCCGGGTGATGCTGGCGGTCAGTTCGACCTCAACCGATACGAAACAGCGCCCGGCGATGTACGTGGTCCGGTATGTGTTCAAGCGGTAGAATGGGTTATAGCATTTCTCAAAAGTTTTGTCCGGAAGGACCGTTGGAATCCCGAAGGGATTGCCCGTGAGCAGCCGTGGCTTTTAACCCCCGGAATGTGTCCCCAAAATTATCAAACGCCGAAGGGTTTCCCAATCCGGCCTGTAAACCTGAAAACCGCAGTTGAAACCATAAACCTTTGGAATTCAAACACCTTGAAAACACCCGACGGGTGATTCCCCAAAGCATGGATTCGAGACGGTCGGTAAGCGCCAAAGGCGCGTCTTATACCCGCCTGGGGCATCGCCCCAGGAAAACCGATCGGTTATTCAGGCAAGGGCTGAAAGCCCGTACTATCAAGGTCTTTTTCCTCTTTTTCATAGTCCGGGCCTTCAGCCCTTGCAATGGAAGGGACACCTTTCCTGGGGCGACGCTTCGCTTGCCCCAGGCTGGTATAAATCCGCGCCGTTGGCGCTCAACTTTTGAAAAAACGCTATATCTGGAACCCATCCGAAAAGGGGAGGCGCTCAGGTTCCCCACCGGTCCATCGGCAGACGGCGGGTTTCGCAGAACGCGCGCAGGACGGGGAGAAAGGCCGGGCCGTAGGTCTGGCACTTCTGTTCCCCCACGCCGAGGACGCGCCCGAACGACTCGACCGTCGAGGGGCGACGGCGCGCCAGGTCGTAGAGGGTGCGGTCGTGGAAAATGAGGAACGGGCGCAGCTGTTTTTCGCGGGCGATCTGGCGGCGCAGGGCCCGCAATTCTTCGTAGAGCGCGCGGTCCTCGTCGGTCAATTCGCCCAGGTCGGCGGACTCCGGCGGCGCATCGGTCAGAGCGGCTTTTGCGGACGTCTCCCGAGGAACCGAAACGGACAGGGTCTCATCGCCTTGCGCCGGTCCAATTGACACACACTCTCCCCCCGTTCGCTTCCGTTTCTTTTCGGCCTTGGGGGAAGCGCCTTCCGTTTTGCGCGCAACCGCTTCGATACTCAGCACCGGCGCTTCCTGCGCGCGCAGGACCCGCCACCCCGCCGGGGTGACCCGGAGCGCCGAGTCGTCGCCGTCGGCCTGTTGCACATACCCCTGCGCGCGCAACTGGCCGATCCACTTGAGCGCCGTGGCTTCCCGGTAGGAGGCCAGCAGTCCGAAAGTGCTCAGGCGCTGGTGCTCCGCTTCGCAAAGCGCCGCTTGCCCGCACAGGACCCGGGCGACGGGAACGGGGCCTTGGCTTTCCTGGAGCCGGATGACACAGGAGAGAATTTTCTGGGCCAACACGATGGCCTCGCTGGGAGGCAGGGCGTTGGGCAGGCAGTTGTCGCAGGCGCGGCAGTTGATTTTGCTGTACCGCTGTCCGAAGTACTGGACCAGGCTCGCATGGCGGCAGCCGCCCGTGTTGCAGTATTCGTCCATCTCGCGCAGTTTGCGCAGGGCGATGCGCTTGGTCTCCTTCGACAGGGTCGCGTCGCCATCCCGGGCGGCTTCTTCGTCCCCTTTGTTGATGAGCCAGCGCCAGAGGACAAAGTCGCGCGTCTGGTAGAAGAGGCAACATTCGGCGGGCAGGCCGTCGCGGCCCGCGCGGCCCGCTTCCTGCTGGTAGTGCTCGACCGACTTGGGACATCCGGCGTGAATGACGTAACGCACGTTGGACTTGTCAATCCCCATGCCGAAGGCGACGGTGGCCACGATGATGTCCACCTCTTCGCGGATGAAAGCGTCCTGGTTGGCCCGGCGGTTGTCCGCGTCGAGTCCGGCGTGGTAGGGGAGCGCGGAAAGCCCCACCTGGCGCAGCTCGGCGCAGAGTTTCTCGACGTCCTTGCGCGTGATGCAGTAAATGATGCCGGAGTCACCCGGGTGGCGGCGTATCACTGCAAGGATCTGGCCCAGTCGGCCTTGCGCGTTCAATCGCTCTTCGGCGCGGTAGAACAGGTTGGGCCGGTCGAACGACCCCACCAGGATCTCGGCGTCGCGCATGCGCAACTCGCGCACGATGTCGTTCTGGACATGGTGGCTCGCCGTGGCGGTGTAAGCGTGAATGGGCAGGTTGGGCAGTTCCTGGCGGATCAGGCTGAGCGCCCGGTACTCGGGCCGGAAGTCGTGACCCCACATGCTGATGCAGTGCGCCTCGTCCACGGCGATGAACGAAAGGGGCGTCTGGCGCAGGCGCTCGACGAAACTGTCCATCGTCAGGCGCTCGGGCGCGACGTAGAGGAGTTTCAGCGCCCCGGCGTGGAAGGCGCGCAGCACCTGTCCGGCCTCGTTTCCCTCGAGGCCACTGTGCAGGCAGGCGGCCGCCACGCCGCACTCGCGCAGGCCGTCCACCTGGTCCTTCATGAGCGAGATCAGAGGGGAAACCACGATGGCCGTGCCCTCGAGCGCCAGTGCGGGCGCCTGGAAACAGAGCGACTTGCCGCCGCCCGTGGGCAGCACCACCATTGAATCGCGCCCCGTCAGCACGCACTCCATCGCCTCGCTCTGCAGGGGCAGAAACTGGTCATACCCCCAGTAGCGGTGCATGAGCGCGTGAACTCGGTTCATCGGAGTTTCTCCTTCGGGTTTTACAACCTATAAATCGCCGTTGAGCGCCAACGGCGCGGATTTATACCCGCCTGGGGCAAGCGAAGCGTCGCCCCAGGACAGGTGTCCCTTTTTTTCAGAAGGGCTGAAGGCCCGAACTATGGAAAGGGAACAAAACGGCTGGATAGAGCGGGCTTTCACCCCTTACGGCATGCCTCCGGCGTCTTTCTTCTCTTCCCGGAACTCCCACTCCGGGTGTCTTGAGTCCTCCTGATTCCAAACGACCTGTTCGCGTAACTGCGGTAAACAACACGTCCGAACAGCCCCCCGGTCGGGGAACTGTTCGGACGTCAGACACAGAAACCGCCAGCACCGGGGTCACTTGACTTTGGCAAGTTCTCCCTTGAGTTTCTTGAGGGTATCGTCGTTGGCGTATTTGGGAAACTGGGTCTCCAGATTCTTGACCGTCTCACGCGCCTCGGGAATCTTGTTCAACTGGTATTGGCACAGGGCCATCGAGAGCATGCTGTCGCCCACGATGGGGCTTTGCGGGTAGGTATCGAGAACCGACTGGAACGCCTCGAGGCCCTTCTGATAGTCTTTGCTCTTGAAGTAGCAGCACCCCAGTTCATAGGCGGCATTGGGCGCCTTGGGACTGTCGGCGTAGTCGGTCAGGAATCCCCGGTACAGGTTGATGGCTTCGGGGATACTGTTGGGGGTCGCCGCCGCCTGGGCGGCCCGCTTCAGGACATTTTCCTGCTCGACGGTCTTGTCGGGCGCCGCGGGCTGCGCGGCCACAGCGGCCCGATTCGAGTTGGCCAGGTCCTTGCGGATGGCATCGAGCTGGGACTGAATGCTTTCAAGGTTCTGGGTCCGCTCGGCGTCGGCTTTGCGGGTGGCCTCCATCTGGTTCTGCAGTTCGGTCACACTGTACTGGAGTTTGTTGAACGACTCGTTTTGTGTGTTCTCGAGTTTGACAACGCTGAGTTTGATGTTGTTGAGGTCGCTCTGGGTATTGGGCGCCTCGACGAGCGGAGAAATCAAACCGCAGCCGGACGTAAACAACGCCAGCGTGGTAATGGAACCCGCCACCACCGTACGCGCCAGCCGACGCGAAGGGGTCTTTTCTGATAAGGCAACGAAGGGCATGATTGTTTTCCTTTTGATCCGTGAAATGAAGTGAGTTTCCGGGCGCTTGCCGCACCGCCCCCCCGCTCGGGCATCAGGCCGGAGGGATCTGGCTCAGAATTGTTTTGATCATGTCGGGATTGTAATCGGGATAACGCGTCTGGAGCGTTTTGATCGTCTCACGCGCTTCTTTGTACTTGGTCAGTTTGATCTGACACATGGCCAGCGAAATCATGCTGTCGGGGATGATCGAACTGGTGGGATAGGTGTCGAGAACGTAGCGGAACGCGCGCTGGCCCTTCTCGAAATCGTTGCTCGAGAAGTAGCAGCGCCCCAGCTCGTAGGCGGCGTTGGGCGCCTTGGGACTGTCGCGGTAGTCGAACAGGAAGCTGGTGTAGAGGTCTATGGCCTCCGGGTACTTGCCCAGCGAATAGGCCTGATTGGCTTTCTGGAAAACCCGTTCCTGCTCTTCGCTGGTGCCGCCCGCCGGAGGATTGGGGGCTGAAACGCCGGGAGCGCCATTCCCCGACTGACCCGCGCCCGCCGGGGAGGCGTTCTTCGCCACGGCCTTGCGCAGTTCCTCGATCTGGGCCTGAATATTCGCGTTGCCGTCCTCGGTGGCCTTGCGCTGGTTGTCCACCTGCCGCTGGAGTTCATCCATGTTGTATTGCAATTTTTTCAGGGTGTCTGCCTGGGTGGTTTCGAGTTCCGTCACCTTCAGTTTGGTTTGCGCCAATTCCACGCGCAGATCCGAGGGACCCCCGCCGGATTTGCAAGCCGCGAAACTCAGAACCAGTACGCCGGCACATCCCCACACCCGGACGCGTTGGGAGAAAGAAGATTGGACAACGGTGTTCATGAACGTCTCTCCTGTGGTTTTCGGGTCATCCCAACGTCGGGGAACCGACTTCCGGGCCCAGACAAAATGAAACGGGGCAAAACGACACGAAGGAGATCTCCGAAAACCGTCCCCCGTGCGCATCACCCCGTTTACGCCTCCTGTTACTGAACGAAGAATTGCACCCGGCGGTTCTTGGCCCACGCTTCTTCACTGTGGCCGGGATCCACCGGACGCCCTTCCCCATAGGGGATCACACTCATCAATTCGGCCTGCACGCCCCGTTTGGCCAGCTCCGTCCGGACGATGGACGCGCGGAACTCGCTCAGGCTCATGTTGTACTCTTCGGTCCCGCGCTCGTCGCAGTGGCCCTCGATGTTGATCCGGCGCCCCGCGGCATTTTGCTTGAGCCAGTTGGCATTTGCATCCAGCACCGCCGCCTGATCGGGACGGATCTGGTGGTTGTCGTAATCGAAATAGATCGGGCGCAGCTCCGAAAATTCACGAGTCGCCGACGGATCAACCGCCCGATTGCCGAGCGGCAAAGTTCCATTGGCCCCCACGGGCAATCCGTCCGGACCGATGGGCTGTCCTTCTCCTCCCAGCGAGATGGGCGGGGGCACCTTGCCATCCTCAAACGCCGGGAACCCGATCGGGGTCGTCGTGGCGGGCTTGGCCCTCCAGAAGTAAGGCCAATCGCGCTTCTTGAGGAACGAGCAGCCACTGGTACTCAGAAGAATACCGATAAGCACGACATACAAACTGGTACGGACAAGAACGGGTGAGAAGAACGGGAACTTTTTCATGGTGTCGAACACCTCCGAAGGGGAATGGAAACTGGGTACATCCTAAATCGAAACGGACATTCTTCGCGCCCGTTGCAAGTGCCACAGTCTGGGAGAATTGACCTGTTTCAGGCCCGGCCAACACACTTTCGGCCCCACTTCCTGAAAGCCAATTCCACAGTGACAATTAAACGGGTGCCGTGGGAGGTTG
Source organism: Candidatus Sumerlaeota bacterium (assembly GCA_035353095.1). GTDB lineage: Bacteria > Sumerlaeota > Sumerlaeia > UBA8349 > UBA8349 > DAOPYU01. The sequence continues at coordinate 10,421 of DAOPYU010000125.1, forward strand.
TCAACTAGAAAAGCGGAGTTTTTCTCGCCATTGCCCCGCTCAACTCCTCAAAAGTCAAGAGTTGTGAAGACGGAGGGCAGCCCCTGACGCACCCTCAACAATTCGCCTGACAGCAAGTCGTTCCTGCCGAGAGGGTGCATCTCCCGAATTTGCGGGAAGGATGGTTGTGATCAACCGAACCGATGGG
>DAOPYU010000126.1:0-10590 GCA_035353095.1 Candidatus Sumerlaeota bacterium
ACGATTGCCCTCTTGATCTTTCTCCGGAGGGGGGGTACTATAAAATTTGAAATATTGAGTTGCGGTGAAGTTTCCCGAGGATGCACCGCCTGAAACGAGGTTCTGGCGTGATGGATGTGCTTGCGAATGCGACGGTAAGAATCCAGCAGATGTGGCAGGAAAGCGACCAGGTGGCTTTCAGCCGCAATGAACTGCAGGGGCAGTGCCTCCCCCTCATTTCCACGCTGGACATTCGCAACCTCCCGTGGGAACTTCGCCCGTGGCGACACGGCGACCCGCCGGCGGGCGAAAACGCGATCACCTGTGTCAAGAAATCCACCACGCGGTCGGTGTTGACCTTCACCCTCCCCACCGCGGACGCCAACCAGAGCGTCCGACTCTTCGTCAAACGCTGCAAACCCCGCGTGAGTCTGAAGACGCTTTTTTCGTGGTGCCGGAAAAGCAAGTGCGCGCGCGAGTGGGACTTGGGCTGGGAACTGCGCCGCCGCGGCATTCCAACGGCCTTCCCCCTGGGCTGGGCCGACCTGCGCGTGCATGGGCTTCTGCGTGAGAGTTATCTGGTGACGCTGGGCCTGGAAAACACCTGCTCTTTCTACGACCTCTACTGCAAACTGGGCGACGTGGCCGCGCGGATGTTCTGGATGGGCAATCTGGGCCATTTCATCCGTCAGGCGCACGAAAAGGGATTTGCGCACGACGACCTCAGCTCCGAACACGTGCTGGTCGAACAGTACCCCGAAGCGCCTGCCGACGTGAAAGGGCCCCAATTCTATTTCATAGACCTCGACCAGTCGCGCCTCTACTCGGGCGCGGTGACTCCCTACCGCCGGGCGCACAATTTCTTCCAGATTTTCCGTTCCCTCCCGGCGGAACTTCTGGGCCAGGCCGAGCGGGAAGCCTTTTACTCCGGTTACTCCTCGGGAATCTGGAAACCGGAGCACATCGAGGCTTTCGAGCAATCCATCCGCCTCATAACGTTTCAGAAAAAAATCGGGCGGCTCTTCCGCCTGAAAACCTACCTGGGTCGCTGAATTCACGCCGACCGCCATAGAATCCCGTATGTCCAAAGCCCTTTTCCGGTACCCAAGAATCCTGCTTGTGGGGACGGGCAGAAGGGAGTAAGGTAAGCCACGGATTGATTCTGTGGGCACGGGAGGCTCGAGAATGCCAGGACGGATCGCTCTTTATCCGGGAACCTTTGATTGTTTGACGTATGGCCACTTGGACGTGATCCAGCGGTGCAGCCGCCTGTTCGAGAAACTGGTGGTGGCCGTGGCGGTCAATCCGTCGAAGAACCCCCTGTTCAGTGTGGAAGAACGGCTCGACATGCTACGCGAGGCGACGCAGGAATTGCCCAATGTCGAAGTTCTCCACTTTGGCGGCCTCACCGTTCAGTACGCGCACGACCACGGCATCCACTGCATCATCCGCGGCCTGCGCGCCGTGAGCGACTTCGAGTCCGAATTGCAGTTGGCTCTGATGAACCAGCGCGTGGACCCGGAGGTCGAGACCATCTTCATGACACCGTCGCTTCACCACGTGTTCGTCAGTTCGTCGCTGACCAAGGAAATCATCACCCACAACGGCGATGTCTCATCGCTCGTTCCCCCGCACGTCGAGCGCGCGCTGCGCAAACGGCTCGGGTTGCCGAAAAAGGTCTGACCTCCATCACAACTCCAGCACCTGCTTTTCGAGCGCGAGGATCTGGTCGCGCAGGGACGCCGCCCGCTCGAATTCGAGTTTCCCGGCGGCTTCGAGCATTTCGGCGCGCAGTTGGTCCAGACTCTTCACCTGGGTTTTCCGTTTGCCGTACTTCACCGAGCCCTTTTCGGCCACGCCAGCCACATCCACATAGTCGTGCTGCGTGATCGAGCCCAGGATGCTCTGGATTTCCTTCCGGATCGTCGTAGGCGTGATATTGTGGGCGAGGTTGTAGGCCTCCTGGATCTCGCGCCGCCGGTGCATTTCCTCGACCGCCACGCGAATGCTGTCCGTCTCGGTGTCGGCGTACAGAATCACGCGCCCCTCGGCGTTACGCGCCGCGCGCCCGCAGGTCTGGACGAGCGAGGTGCGGTTGCGCAGGAACCCCTCCTTGTCGGCGTCGAGGATCGCCACCAGAGAAACCTCGGGCAGGTCCAGTCCCTCGCGCAGCAGGTTGATACCGATCAGGACGTCGAACACGCCTGCGCGCAGGTCGTGCAGGATCTCGGTCCGCTCGACCGTCTGGATGTCCGCGTGCAGGTAACGAACCTTGACACCCAGTTCGTGGTAGTACTCGGTCAGATCCTCGGCCATCCGCTTGGTCAGCGTGGTCACAAGGACCCGTTCGTTCGCCTCGACCCGTTTGCGGATCTCCTCGAGCAGGTCGTCCACCTGCCCGGAGGCGGGCCGCACTTCAACGATCGGTTCGAGCAGACCGGTGGGGCGGATAATCTGTTCCACCACCAGGCCCTGACTCTGCGTGATTTCATAATCGGACGGTGTGGCGGAAACATAGAGGGTCTGGTGAATCCGCTGCTCGAACTCCTCGAACTTGAGCGGGCGGTTGTCGTAAGCTGACGGCAGGCGGAACCCATGCTCGACCAGAGTACTTTTGCGCGCCCGGTCGCCGTTGTACATGGCCCGCACCTGGGGCAGGCTCGCGTGGCTTTCGTCCACGAAGAAGAGAAAATCCTCCGGAAAATAGTCCAGGAGCGTGTAGGGCGGCTCGCCCGGCGCGCGCCCGTCAATGTGACGCGAGTAGTTCTCGATCCCCTGACAGACACCCATCTCTTCGAGCATCTCGAGGTCGTAGCGGGTGCGTTGTTCGAGCCGCTGGGCTTCGAGCAGATGGTTCCCCGCGCGCAGTTCGTCGAGCCGATCAACCAGTTCCTCGCGAATTGTCTTCAGCGCGCGCTCCAGGCGCGGACGCGATGTGACATAGTGGGCCGCCGGGAAAATGGTCGCCCGGTCGAGCGACTGCATCCGCTTGCCCCGCAGGGGGTCTATTTCGCTCAGGCTCTCGATCTCGTCGCCGAAAAACTCGATCCGCAGGGCGCGGTTTTCCTCGAAACTCCGGAACACGTCCACCACGTCGCCCCGGACGCGGAACGCCCCGCGCGCAAACCCGATGTCGTTGCGTTCGTACTGCAACTCCACCAGGTGGCGCAACAGGTCCTCGCGTCCGAGCGTCTGCCCCACCTCGATCTGGATGCTCATCGAGTGGTACTCCTCGGGCGAGCCGATGCCGTAGATGCACGACACACTGGCCACCACGATCACGTCGCGCCGCTCGAGGAGCGACTGCGTGGCCGAGAGGCGCACGCGGTCGAGTTCCTCGTTGATCGAGGCGTCCTTCTCGATGTAGGTGTCCGTGGTGGGCAGGTAGGCCTCGGGCTGGTAGTAATCGTAATAGCTCACAAAGTACTCGACGGCGTTGCGCGGGAAGAGGTCCTTGAACTCCCGGTAGAGCTGCGCGGCCAGGGTCTTGTTGTGCGACAGTACCAGTGTGGGACGGTTCAGTTCCGCAATGACCTGGGCCATCGTGTAGGTTTTCCCCGATCCCGTCACGCCGAGCAACACCTGGCGCGGCATCCCCTGGCGAAACCCGTCCACAATCTTGCGGATGGCTTCCGGCTGGTCGCCGCTGGGCTGATAATCGCAACACAATTCAAACTGGCTCATCGTTTCGGGTTCGGTTCTGTCTGGTGGATTTTCTCCTGAGAATTCAGGGAAAGTGGATTCATTCCCCACTTTGTCTTCCGGGCTTGTATAATCCCCCATCCGCCTTTCGACGGAAGAATCTATGGCTCACTGGAAATGGGTTTCTCGCGGTGACTCAGGCTGTTGCGGGCAATGGAAATTGCCTTGTGGAACTTATCCAACAAGACCTCTTTAGGCGGCAGAATCGTAAAGTAGTCGGCGACTTTGATATTGCTCTTATGCAATTGCAGCAATTCAACATGTTCGGGATTCTTACCGGCGCACAGAATCAATCCAAGGGGCGGATTTTCCCCATCCACCGACTCGTATTTCTCCAGCCACGCGAGATAGAGTTCCATCTGGCCTTTATAGGCCGCATCGAACTCACCGAGTTTCAGGTCAATCGCGACAAGCGATTTGAGTCGCCGGTGATAGAACAGCAGGTCGAGGTAATAGTCACGGTCGTCTATCGAAAGACGTTTCTGACGAGCCAGAAAAGCAAAGTCGCTCCCCAGTTCGGTAATGAACCGCTGCAACTCGGCAGCAATTGCCGATTCGAGGTCTTTTTCGGAATAGACGTCTTTGAGGTCGAGAAAATCCAGAAAATACGGGTCGCGGAAAACCAGATCCGGCGAAATCCGTCCCGATTCGCCCAGCTGGCGAAGCTCACGCTCGATCGTCTCCTCCGGCTTCCGACTGATGGCCGTCCGTTCGTAGAGCATGGAATTGATCCGCTCACGCAACAAACGCACGCTCCATTTTTCCACCCGGCACATTTCGATGTAAAACGATCGCTTCAGGGGATCCTCGATCGGGATCAGGGCCAGAAAATGCGTCCAACTCAATTGTCGTATCAACGATACGACAATTGCCGGATCAGAGAAAACAGTGGCGAATTGCATCATCCGGCGCAAGTTCTTTTCGGAGAACGAATGGCCATATTCCTCGACTAATTGCCGCGCCAGTGTCGAGACAATTTGTTGGCCATATGCGGCTCTCTGTTCCAGCAACACTTCTTCGTTGATTCGCTTGCCAATCTGCCAGTACAGCATGGTCATGGTGGCGTTGACCGTCACGGCCACCTGCTGGCGTCCCTGTTCAATCAACCCCTTGATCTCGTCAAACAGATCGGTATTCCCGTTCAACTCATTTGCCATCACTTGACTCCACTGGCGAATTCTGACCCGAATGTCTCTCTGTTGTTACCCCCCACACACATGGGGAAATACAATCCCTGAAAACTCAAGCCTCCCTCGTGACTGTTCATTCTCCAGGAGAGCCATCCCGATTCTTCCGCCGTTTCCCTGCCTTCAACCGATTCGCGGGAAAGCCCCAAAACAGAAATCCGGGCCAATATCCCGCTCGCCAGGAACATCCCCCGTCTTCCATCCTCACCAGTTTAGGCCCCCCGCTTCCTCCGTGCAACGAATTCCCGGCGTCCCTGCGGCAAAGTCATTGATTTCCCCCTTTTCCCGGCGATACAGTGAGGACGATTGAACGCGTGTCAAGGCCGGAAAGCGAGGAACCCATGTCTCTTGATTTCGGACGTTGTCCCGGTAGCGCGCAGGTCGCCCTGGATACCGCTCTCTGTTCCCGGTGCGGACTCTGCCTGCGGGTGTGCAAGGAGGGGCCTCTGGTTCAGTCCGAACCGCACGGACCGCTCCGGGTTGACCTGACACGCGGCTTCGGGTGCATCGGGTGCGGGCAGTGCGTGGCGGTGTGCCCCCGGGGGGCCTTGTCGGTCGCGGGACGCGACTTCGGACCCGATGACGTGATTCCGCTTCCGCCTCGCGAAAACCGAGCCACCTGGGAGCAACTCCACAACCTGTCCCTCGCGCGGCGGTCCATCCGCGATTACCGGGACACCCCGGTCTCGCGTGAGGACCTGGACCGAATCCTCCAGACCGCCTCGACCGCGCCGATGGGGATTTCCCCCTCCGAGGTTCACGTGTCGGTCTTCCCCACGCGCGAATCGGTTCAAGGCCTGACCACCGATCTGCTCGGGGCGGCCCGCATCTGGCGGAAATACTGGCTCCACCCGCTCTCGCTCCGGCTTCTTTACCCGTGGCTCGGACGGGAGGGGTACCACACGATGAAGGACTTTGTCCGGCCCGTGATCGAGGCCTACCTCGAGGCCGATGAAAAGGGCGAAGATCTCTGGTTCTACGGCGCCCCCTGCGCGCTCTATTTCTCCGGCTCGACCTGCTCCGACGATGCGGACCCGACCATTGCCGCCACATACGCCATGCTGGCCGCCGAGGCGCTCGGACTCGGTTCGATCATGCTCGGGTTCCCGAGTTATTTCTTCCGTTACAACGCCCGTCTGCGCGAGAAGTACGGCATCCCGAAACACCGGACCGGCCTGATGCTGGCGCTCGGCCACCCGACGGTGACCTACTCCCACGCGATCCGGCGCCGGTTCGCCGGAGTGACGTACCCCTGACCCCTGTCGGGCGAGCATTCGCCGAGACCCGGCAATCGCTCGCGTTGAATTCGAGATGAAAAGGAAACGGGCAAAACCTCTTCCCACAAAGGAGAATCCGCTATGACACACACACCTCACTCCCGACGTACCTTCCTCCAGACGGCCGCCCTGGCCGCGGGCGCAATGGCGTTGAGCGGGGGGGCGACGAACCGTCTCGCAACCGCGGACGGGGACACCCTCCACGTCGCCACCAACCAGTACCCCTGGGGCACGTTCTACGGCCGCGAAGGGCGCAATTTCGACGCGTCGCTCGACGAGGCGCTCGGCGAAGTGGCCTCCTGCGGCCTCAACGGGTACGAGCCGCTCGCCACCGGTCCCGCCGACGTGGAAAAACTGGCGCCCCTGCTCAAGAAACACGGCCTCGAGATGCGCTCGCTCTACGTCAACAGCACCCTGCACGAAGAAACCGGCGCGGAGAAGAGCATCCAGGACGTTCTCGCCATCGCCACGAAAGCCCACGAGATCGGCACCCGGATCCTCGTGACCAACCCCAGCCCGATCGCCTGGGGCGGAGCGGAAAACAAAACCGACCGGCAACTCGAAACGCAGGCCGCCGCGCTCAACCGCCTCGGCCAGAAACTGCGCGACCTCGGACTGACACTCGCCTACCACAACCACGACGCGGAACTGCGCAACGGCGCGCGCGAGTTCCACCACATGATGCTCGCGACCGACCCACAGGCCGTCACCCTGTGCCTCGACGCCCACTGGCTCTATCGGGGCTGCGGCAACTCCTCCGTCGCCCTTTTCGACCTGGTTGAACTCTACGGCAAGCGCATTTCGGAAGTCCACCTGCGCCAGTCGAAAGACAACGTGTGGACCGAGGTGTTCACCGCCGACGGGGACCTTGACTACGCGAGGCTGCTCCGCCAGTTCCAGCAACTCGGCATCAAGCCGCATCTGGTGCTCGAACAGTGTGTCGAAGCGGCCACCCCCAAAACCCTCACCGCCCGCGAGGCCCACAAACAGGACACGGAAAACGTGCGGAAACTGTTTGCCGGATGGCCCGATCCCAAACAAAAGACGTGAACCGGTCATTGGGGCGGAGGCTTTGATTCAGAGGAGGCATTCCTCCGTCTTTCTGCTTTCTCAGAGAACGACCCGAACGAAAAATCCTCGCCCAGCGGGCGAAGTCCGAAGACAGGCTTTTCGTCCTTCGCCAGCCTGCCGGAGGAAGACGGCGGTCCGGGGGACGGGGACCGATCAGTCTGGAGGGCGGAAAACCGCCCGGCGGTCGGCGAGAACGGCTGGGAAGACGCTTCCGGCGGTTGGGAAACGGGCTGAAGAGGTGAGGATTCGGGCCGAAGCGGCGAAGTCGTTGGGGGGAACGGCGATGCGGCCGGTGGGAGTGGCGCAGAATCCGGCGGGAACACCGGGACGTCCGGTGGGAGCGGCGGAACCACCGTGGCTTCCGGTTTTTCCTCCCCCGCCAGCGCCGGGAGAAGGACGGTATGGGAGGCCGCGGCGGTCTCGACCTGGTCCTCCACCTCCTTCTGGATGGCGCGCTGCAGCGAACGCTGAAGCCGCCCCTCATCCTGGGAATTGGGGGCTTCTCCTCTCAGGATCTGTTTGAACCCGAAGCACAGCACGCCGGCCAGCAGGCCCAGCAGGCCGTTCACGAGCAACAGCAAGGTGTTCATGGTCAGGCCCACCTGGCCGGTCGGCGCAACGTCCGGCAGCACGACATTGATTTCGAACAGGAGGTACCCGGCGATCACAAAGAACGACGCCAGTCCCAGAACCCCGTTGACGGGAAAGATGTAGAGGACCCAGAAGAAGTACCGGATCCGGAGATCGGACCAGGGCATCAGGACAAAGAAAACCCCGAGAAGAAAGGTCAGGGGGATCGGAAAGCCGTAGAACGCCCCCATCGGCAGGTTCAGCGTCTCCCGCAGGGCCAGATACAACAGAGGGGCGGCGACACCGCCGAACAGGGTGAAGGCCAGCATTCGGTGCCATTTCAGCCGGTCCTCCAGGGGCGGACCGAAATAGACAAGCATGACCAGGGCGGCCACAAACTCGAGTTCGTTGTGGTGACAGAGGGCACAGGTCCAGAGCCGCCAGGGCTCGTCCCAGCCGCCCGAGAAGGCGAAGGACTCGATCCAGTCTTTCGACTGAATCCCCAGGAAAAACGGTCCCACAAGAAATTGCGATACCCCGGCCAGCAGGAGAAGCGCCAGCAAAGCGTACGTGACGTACGGACGACGAATGGAAATGTACGAAAACCCCGTGGGGAAGACAATGTAGGGACACAGCGCGAACAGCACAACCGCGGGGAGGAGGACCAGATAATAGAGTTTGGCGTAAACCATGAGATATTCTTCTCTTTCTCCGAAACGGGGAAACCCGTTCCGTCCGTTTCAACGGTCACGCCGCTGTGCCGAACGGACGGGACGACCGTTTTCCGGCGGAACATCCCGGACGGCGCGTTGCAGGGAACGCTGAAAAAATCCTTCTTCCTGCCGTTCAGCCATCCCCCCTTTCAGCACCTTCGCAAATCCGAACAGACACCCCCCGATGACAAAACCCAGCAGAAAAGTCAGAAGTTGGAGAAAAACATCCACGCTGAGACCCGCCCGCACTTGCTGATCGAGCAGAACAGCCCCGTTCTGAACGAGCAAATACACGGCAATGATGAAAAATGACGAGATCTCAAGCGTCCCATTGTTGAATCCCGTGCGAAAGTCCAGCAGGACATACCGTCCCCGAAGACTCGACCACGGGAACAAAACCAGGAAAAGTCCCAGCAGAAAGGCCAGCGGAATCGGAAAGCCGCAGGTGGGTATCGTCATGGGAATGGACCCGATATTCCGGACAAGAGGAAAAAGCAACGGTCCAATGGAACACCCCACGAGGAAGAACGCCAGGAAACGGATCTTCCCCAGCCGGTCTTCCAACGCGGGCCCGAAATAATGCAGCATCAACAGGCACGCAACGGTTTCGCGGAGACTGCGGGGACAGAGCACATGGGTCCAGAGTTGCCAGGGGCGGGCCCAGTCTCCATGAAATCCCCAAAGACAAACCCAGTCATCGGAAGAGAATTCTGGAGAAAATGCCAAGCCCGTCTGGAGATACAAAAAATAGACGAAAGCCAGACCGACCATGAGCGTCCAGGTGAGAAACGGGCGCCGGAGGACCAGACAGTCCAGCCCCCGGGGGACCAGCAGCAGAAGGCCGATTCCTCCCAGGATCGAAATGGAATTGAAGAGAAACATGAACGCGTCCTTCGGCATCACACCGAGAGTTCAAGATCGCCCAAGGGGTTTTCGTATCGAAACAAAAACCCGGGAACAAGGAATCTTCCCCCTGTTTTGACTTCAGGAGAAGGAATTTCTTGGCTCCCGGGATCGCTTTTTTCACATTCTCTTCCGCTTTATTCAGGGAACCGTCGTAGAAGGAAGGACGCCGGGTTTTTCTTTGGGAAGAAGGTCCGCCTGGGGGTATTTCTTCTGGAGTTCTTCCAACCGCGCATAATAGGTGGGATTGTTCAAGGGGCCGACCGCCATTCGGACGTGGTTCTCGAAAATGGACTTGAATCGCGCGTACTCGGTTGTTCGAAGGTCTTTCATCGCCTTTTCACGGTCTTTTTCCGCGATCTCGATCCATTCGTGCGGGGCGAACTCCAACTGTTCCGGTTTGATGGAGAAGAAACTCGTATAGGCCTGAATCGCCCGATCGCTCTGGCGGGTTGCGCCGTAGGCTTCTCCCAAGAAGATCAGGGCGCACAACTCGGTCCGGCAGTATTTCGCCCTCTTGTTTTTCTTCCGTTGCGCGAAGATTTTTTCGAATGCCGCCAGCGCTTTCTCCGGCTCGTAAGTCTCGCCACGGTCCGGGCTGAAGTTGCAGATGTACAACTGCCCGATGCGCAGCAGCACATCCGCGCTTCGGGGATTTTCGGGATCTTTTTGAAGGGCCTGATTGTAAAAATCCACAGCCTTCTGGCGATTCACCTGATCGGGTGTGACATGGGCACAGTCATAGCGGTACGCCTCCTGGACGAGGCGCTCGAACTCGGCCTGGGATTTGGGGTCGGAGGCCACTCGCAGGGAATCGGAGGTGGCCCCTGCGTGGACTCCAATCAGAAGGAAAATCAGGATAGGCAGAAAGAAACGGCGTTTGAGCATGATTGAGTCCCTCCTGAGCATTATTCCGTGTTCTTCATTCAGGACGCCGCTATCAGTGACTCGACGTTCCGGTTGGGGGACAGGTGTCTCAATTGTTCGTCCCTCAACAGGTCGAATGCAGGTGAATCGCGACACGGCGTTTGCCCCGCTGGGCGTTGTACAACCGGATCGCCTCGGGGGTGGGGAGTTTCAAAACCTCACAGGTGTCGGAGGATTGGATGCTGACGTCCGGTTGAACGGCCTCCTGCCAGCCGGTCCCGATGATAAGCAGGTCGGGTTGGGACTCCAGGAGCCACTCGA
>DAOPYU010000127.1:0-10472 GCA_035353095.1 Candidatus Sumerlaeota bacterium
AAACACGCCGCGGACCGGAGTTTCTGGAACCGGCTGGTCCTGCGGGGACAGCTGTTGACGTTCGACGCGGGCGGACGGGCCTGGAAGGCCCTGCGCGACCTGCTGACGGGAGACCGCCGTTCCGGTTGGGCCACCCTGCGCGCGCTGGGCCGCGCCCTGTTCGATTGGACCCGGGGCCACTACGGCCCGGGACCGGACTGGCTCTTCCAGCGCCAATCTTAACACCCGTCTCCCTTTCAATTGCATTGTCCCCGAGGATTGGGTAAGGTACCGATTCGAATGGAATTCGGGCAGCGTGGGCGGTTGGCGTCAATCCGCATGTTTTTCCGCGTCTTCCCTTCTGGCGTCCTTCGGAATTCCTGAATCTTTCATCTCGTGTGTGGAGAAATGCGATGGCGACGTGGGCAAGCAAACAAAAGATGCTGTGGGTCTTCTGTCTCATTCTGTGGGGTTCCGTGTTCCCCGCCGGGGCGAAGGAGAAAACTCCGGATACAAAGAAAGAAGATGCCAAGTGGGACGTGATGAAACCGTCGGGTCCCTCGGCCAAAGCCGAGATTGACACGGACGAAGGGACCTGGATGAGCCTGGACGTCAGCCCGGACGGACAGTTCATCGTTTTCGATCTTCTGGGGGACCTCTATGAAATGCCGATCGCCGGCGGCGAGGCAAAGGCGCTGACCGAAGGGGTCGCCTGGGACATGCAGCCCACCTACAACCCCGACGGCAAAAAGATCGCCTTCACCAGCGACCGGGGCGGTGGCGACAACATCTGGGTAATGGAACGCAACGGCTCGAATCCCCATGCCGTGACACAGGAAAACTACCGCCTGCTCAACAGTCCCGTCTGGACACCCGACGGCCAATACCTGGCCGCGCGCAAGCATTTCACCTCGACCCGTTCGCTCGGCGCCGGGGAAGTCTGGCTTTATCACGTCCCGGACGGCGGCGAGGGGGTCCAGATGACCGCGCGTCCCAACGACCAGAAGGACCTGGGCGAACCGGCTTTCTCGTTCGACGGGCGCTACCTGTTCTTCAGCCAGGATGTCACGCCCGGTGCGGTCTTTGAATACGACAAAGATTCGAACGCCGGTATCTACGCCATCAAACGGCTGGACCGCGAAACGGGCGAAATCGAGACGGTGACCGGCGGCCCCGGCGGGGCGATCCGACCCACGCCGTCTCCCGACGGGAAATACCTGGCTTTCGTGCGCCGGGTGCGGGGACAGTCCACTCTGTTCCTGCGCGAACAGGCATCGGGGGTCGAGTGGCCTGTTTGTTCGGAACTGGAACGCGACATGCAGGAAGCGTGGGCCATTCATGGCGTGTACCCGCACTTCAGCTGGCTGCCCGACGCGCGGACCGTGGTCTTCTGGGCGGCGGGCAAGATCCACCGACTGAATGTCGAAACAAAAGAGACTTCGGTGATTCCGTTCCATGTCAAGGACAAGCGGCGCGTGACCGTGGCGGATCGGTTCCCGGTTCCGACCGCGCCGGATCGCTTCAAGGTGAAAATGCTGCGGTGGGTACAGGTGTCCCCCGACGAAAAACGGGTGGTGTACCAGGCCCTCGGCCATCTCTACGTGCGCAACCTGCCGGACGGAGAACCGAAACGGCTGACGCAGCAGAACGACCATTTCGAGTTTTACCCCTCCTGGTCGCGGGATGGGAAACAGATTGTTTACACCTCCTGGAACGACGACACGCTCGGAGCGGTGCGAACCATCCCGAGCGAGGGGGGCGAGAGCAAGGTCTGGACAAAAGAACCGGGCGCCTATGTGGAACCGGCGTTTTCGCCCGACGGTTCGACGATTGTGTACCGCAAAGTCTCAGCCGGGAAACTGATGACGCCGACCTGGATGGACGAACAGGGGGTTTACAGCCTGAACCTCAAGGACGGCGAACCGGTCCGGATAGCCCGATCGGGTTCGCAACCCCACTTCGCCATGGACGATTCAGAAGTATTCCTGCTGGATGGAGATGAAGACGGGCAGCGCGCCCTGGTCACCGTGAACCTGAAAAACCGGGAAAAACGCACCTGCTTCACCAGTGGGAACGCCACGGAATTCCATGTCTCACCGGACGGAAACTGGGTCGCTTTCACCGAGCGGTTCAACGCCTACGTGATCCCGTTCACCCATTCGGGGCGCGAAGTGGCCATCGGGCCAGACACAAAGGCGGTTCCGGTCCGGAAGGTCTCACGCGACGCGGGCCGTAACCTCCACTGGTCCGGAAACAGTCAGACGCTCTACTGGAACCTGGGGCCGGAACTCTTCAGCCGCAAGTTGACGGAATCGTTCGCCTTTGTCGAAGGGGCCTCCGAGAAACAGCCCGAACCGGCTGAAAAGGGGAAAGACATCAGTTTCGAAGCGAAAACCGATGTCCCCTCCGGGGCGCTGGCTCTGACCGGCGCACGGATCGTGACCATGCATGGGAACGATACGATCGAAAAGGGAACCGTGGTGATCGAGGGGAACCGCATCAAGGCGGTCGGACCCGACGGTCAGGTCCAGATCCCGGCGGACGCAAAGGTTGTGGATGTCTCCGGCAAAACGATTCTCCCGGGATTGATTGACGTTCACGCCCACGGCGCCTATGGCGGCTCGGGCCTGATCCCGCAGCGCAATTACCAGCAGTACGCCAACATGGCGTTCGGCGTGACGACGAACCACGACCCGTCCAACGACACGGAAACCATTTTCGCCGCGTCGGAGATGGGCCGGGCCGGGGAAACTCTGCTCCCGCGCGTGTTCTCGACCGGTTCCATTCTCTATGGCGCTTCGGGCGATGTTCACGCCGAAGTCAACAACCTCGACGATGCGCGTTCACACCTGCGGCGCATGAAGGCGGTGGGGGCGTTCAGCGTCAAGAGTTACAACCAGCCACGCCGCGACCAGCGCCAGCAGATCATCGAGGCGGGACGCGAACTGGGGATGCTGATCATTCCCGAGGGGGGCTCGCTCTTCCAGATGAACATGACGATGGTGGTGGATGGGCATCAGGCGATCGAACATATCCCGCCAGTGCCAAACATGTACAAGGATGTCCTCCAACTCTGGCCCAGGAGCGGGACGGTTCTGACCCCGACCCTGATCGTGGCCTACGGCGGGCTGGGCGGGGAAAACTACTGGTACCAGCACTCGAACGTCTGGGAGAACGAGCGCCTGATGCATTTCATGCCGCGCGAAGTGGTGGACCCGCGGTCGCGTCGCCGGACCATGGCGCCCGAAGAAGAATTCAACCACATTCAGGAATCCAGGATCTGCAAGCAACTGACGGACACCGGCGTGGGAATTCAGCTGGGCGCACACGGGCAGCTGGCCGGACTGGGCGCGCACTGGGAACTCTGGATGCTCGCGCAGGGCGGCATGACGCCGATGGAAGTATTGCGTGCCGCGACGCTCAACGGCGCCCGGTACCTGGGCATGGAACGCGACCTGGGGTCGGTGGAAACGGGCAAACTGGCGGACCTGATCGTCCTGGATCGCAATCCTCTCGAAGATATCCACAACTCCGAGTCCATCGCCTGCACGATCCTCAACGGACGCATCTTCGACGCGCACACGATGAACCAGATCGGGAACCATCCGGCTCCATGCGGAAAGTTCTACTGGGAAACGGACTACCGCGCGACGACCCTGCGCCCGACGCCCTCCGAAGCCAACTCGCACAAAGACTGGGAAAAGAAAATCCAGAAGTTCGAGGAAGAGGATCGCCAGAAATTCCCGCCGCGCGATGCCGTACTCTTCGTGGGGAGTTCATCCATCGAGTTCTGGGAAGACCCCCAGAAGGATTTCCCGGAAATCCCGGTGATCAAGCGCGGCCTGGGCGGAACGAAGGTGTCCGACATGATCGAGTACGCCAGCCGGATCGTGCTGCCTTATCACCCCCGCGCCCTGGTGTTCTATGGCGGGGACAATGACATTCCTTTCGGGCGCTCGCCCGAAGGAGTGTTCGAGGACTTCAAAGCGTTCGCCGCGATTATTCACAAAACATTACCCGAGGCGAAAATCTTCTACCTGGCCATCAAACCGAGCCAGTCCCGCTGGAATCTGTGGGACAAGGCGCGCCGGGTCAATTCTCTCATCGCCCGTTACGCCGAAACGGATTCCCGCGTGATCTTTGTGGACACGGCCACCCCGGTGCTGGGAGAAGACGGAACACCCCGGAAAGAACTCTTTTTGAAAGACCAACTGCATCTTTCCCCCGCCGGGTATCAGGTCTGGGCGCAGGTGGTGCGCCAGGTGTTGACGGAAAAGGGGATTCTCCAGAAGAAGTGAGAGTTACGAAGTCAAAATACGAGCGGCGTGGACAGTTCGAACTGCTCCACGCCGCTCGTTTTATACGAAAACACCCACATTCCCGAATGAACCTGAAAGCCGCAGTTGAAGCGCCAACGGCGCGACTCGATCGTAGCCTGGGGCAAGCGCAGCGTCGCCCCAGGGAGGATGTCCCCATTTGGGGAAGGGCTGAAGGCCCGCCGGATCGGGATGGGGGAAACGCCTGGATAAAACGGGCTTTCAGCCCTTGTGAAAACAACCCGATCTGTTCCTGGGGCGATGCCCAGGCTACAATGGTTCGCGCCGTTGGCGCTTGACCCGCCCCTTTTCGATCTCCGGTTCCTTTTCCCCGCGAGTCACCCTTTGGGTACACCCAATCCGGTTGTGAGTAAAGTGGACTTGGGTTGATAACTGCAATTTTCAGGATGAACGCTCACTCTTTCACGTTCACCCGGCTCCGCGGCAGTTCCTTCTGTTCGGGCGCCTTGCGAATTCGTTCCGGGCGCATCTCAATCACTTTTTCGGGAACCGGGATGCGGCCCAGGCGATCCGGGACAGCCGGAGCGGGGTCCTCGGGAAGCGGTTGGGATTTCTTCGTCAACGCGGCCCCTCCCCCCTTCTCCCCTTCCGACTCGACACTATCGGGCGCGGGCCGGGCCGAGACGGTCTCCCGCACGGCCTTCTGGCGCGGTTTCTCCGAGGCCGCCTTGTCCGAACTCGCGGCTTCGTCTCCCGCCCCTTCTTGCTCGGACCGGGCAAGCGACTCTTTCTGTTCTTTCTGCGACTTTTCCAACAACATCTGGAGAATTTCCAGTCGAGAACTCGAGACGGCATCTGCCGGGTCCTGCGACTTTTCCACCGCCCCCGTTTTCTCTTCTTTCAAAGGATTGACCAGCGGCTGGTCCTGACCCGCCTGAACCACCTGCGAATGCTCCGTTCCTCCGTTGGGGAACACCGGTTCCACGGGCAGGTTTGCCGGGGTCTTCTCACTCTGAGCCAACCGGGCACTGGTGGCGGCCTCGGCTTTCTCCGCCGCCGCAATCGTGTCGGGGTTGAGCGACATCCCCACCGCCAGACTCTGGATCAGGCGCACGTCCACCTGATCCACCCGGCCATCCTTGTTGATGTCCACCCGGTCCATGACCGAAGGCGTCAGAAAGGATTTGGCCCCCATCGTCTCGATGCCCCGGCTGAACTGAAGGGCCAGCAGGGCGTCCGCCGCATTGACCCGGTTGTCCCCGTTTGCGTCCCCAATCATAAAGCGGGGCAGCACACGGAAGAAGGCCTCGTCCGTCATGGTGACCGCAACGGGACACATGAGCGAATCGAAAAGATTCGCTCCGAGGAAAATACTGCGCACCACCGCGCCGGGCTGCGCGTCCTCGGCCACCTTGAACTCGACCTCGAAGAGCGCTTCTTCGCTCTGCTGGCTGTCGAGCGCCTGCCGGGTCACCGCCGTTATATTCAACTCGCCTCTGGCCATCGTACCGTTGTCCGCCAACATGCAACTCTGCGTAAACGTCGTGCCCACCACTCGCTGTACACTCAAAACCCGCGGGTCATAGGCGACCTTTACGTCAAACCCGCTGATCCCTTTCGCCTGACGGCATCCCACCCGCAGTCGCGTCAAAGCGCCCGGTTCCCCCGCAAAATCACACAACGTGAGCGCCACCCGATTCGAAGCGGAATCTGCGACCGACTTCGACGCGGCATTCTCGCCTGTTTTCCCAGGCATTTGCGATTCCGAAGCGCCTGCGGCGATTTCCGGCTTCCGGACCGGGTTCCCCGATTCACCGATTGTCGTCCGGGAAGAAGAACCCAGCAGTTCCGGCTCCCACGGCACCCGCCGAACCTGCGTCCAGCGGGTCTGTTCAAAGGGATTATCGAGGAGATTCGGGACCATCCCACCCGGCTGCATTTCGGCAGAAGCGGTCCGAACCGTCTTGTCGCTCTCTCCCTTTTGACCCGTCTGTTCCGCAACCCACGGCGATTGTTGCGTCTCAACCCAGACGCCCCACTCCCGGTCTTTCTCCCCCGCCGCCAGAGCCACGGGAGAGACTGTGGGAACCGCCGCCACGACAGACGCCGTTTCCGGCGTCACACTCCTCTTGACCACATCCAGCAACACCTGCCGCTGCGCCACTTCAACGAGAGAGTCCCAGGAAACGTCCTCGAACGGGTATTCCTCCCCCGTCACAGACGCCAGCCCTTCTGCCGATTCCGGCGTAGCCGCTTTGACTTTCTCCTGGACGAGAGCCGACGGGAGGGAGACGGGAGAAGCGGGGTCATTTTTCGCCACTTCGACGGGAACAACCGATGACGGCGTCGGTATTTCGACCGCTTTCGAGGCCTTCCACCAGGCAATCGTCCCTTTCCCGCTGGCAACCGCCAGAATACCGGGACGTCCGCCCCTCTCCAGATTACCGGTCAGAACCGCACAGGCATTCGTGAAATCCCCCTCCAGACGGTAGGCCTTCCAGGTGGCCGCCTTCCCGCTGCTGTTTTCCCACCACATCACCGTATTTCCGAAGCGGGAGACTCCCGCCACGTCCAGGTCGCCATCGCCATCCAGATCGGCCACAGCCACCCCATAGGCGCCATCGAAATCGCTCTGGATTTCCCGAGGGGTCCAGAGGTTCCCCTTCCCATCGCCATTTTCCCACCAGCACACCCGGTCGGCGCGGGAGGCCGCCGCAACGATATCCAAGTCCCCGTCCGCATCCAGATCTCCCACCCGCACATCTTCCGCCCCCTCGAAGGGAGTCGCCACCTGGCGTTCCTTCCACTCCTGCCCATTACCCCGGACATTTTCCCACCACATCACCCCCTTGTCGGGCAAAGCCGCCACCACATCCGGGTCGCCATCCGCATCCAGATCGGCCACACAGATCCCCGCCACTCCCCCGGCGGGCTGCGCGACCTCATGCTTTTGCCAGAGTCCCCCCGCCTGAGCCGGTCTTTCCCACCAGGTCAAGCCACTGCCCAATGCCGCCACCAGCAGTTCGGGACGCCCATCCCGATTCAAGTCCACCGCCCGGACCGCACGCGCCCGGTCCACTCCCAACGCCACGGTATGAACCACCCACTCGGAACCGTCTCCCCGCACGTTTTCCCACCAGGCGACCTCATTGCCCGGATCGTAGGCGGCCCCCACCACATCCAGGTCGCCGTCGCCATCCAGGTCCACCACCTCGACCGCGTTGGCCCCGGGAAAATGGTCCGTCAGGGGGTGGCGTTCCCAGTCCTGTCCTTTTCCATCCCGGTTCCGCCACCAACTCAGAGTCCCTTTCCCCCAGTCCGCCACCACCACATCCGATTTGCCATCCTGGTCCAAGTCCGCCACACAGGCAGCCATTGGAGAATCAAGTCCTCCGGCCACCAGATACCGAAGATTCTCCGGGGTGGCAGGCGTCAGAGAGGCCCCCATCCACTCGGGCCAGGGTTCCGAACACACCGGCGTCCCCGTCCACGCATCCCGTTTTCCAACGGAATCCTCACTCCATCCCCCCTGCGGCAGCGTCGCCACCATACCCATCATCAGCAAAAGAAATCCGGCCGAAAACCGAATCCCCCGTTTTTCGTTCGCAGTCCCATACCTCTGGCTTGAAAGTAGCATGATCCGCCTCCACGACTCCGACAGGCTTATCCTCCGCAGGAAGGTATGCAGAGCTCTCCTCCAGCGGACCAAGGACCAGCAACGGTCTGCACACAGACACGCCTCGCGGAAATTCCCCGCCATCTGATCCAAAATCGGACTGATATTGTCCCGAAAAAAGCCCCTTTTGTCAATCCGCTAATCGGGAAGACTCGCAGGAAAATATTGCGGGAGAGAAGGACGGAAATCACCTTGATGATTGATTCAGAAAGACTTAGGTGAACGATGCAAAAGCGGAACTTCGGGCAAGAGGCGCGATTTCCCACCCCGAATTTCTATCGGCTCCGTGTCATTCATAACGCAACGCTTCAATCGGATCGAGTTTGGCCGCCTTCATCGCCGGCCAGAGACCGAAAACCAGTCCCACACTGACGGACCCCACAAACCCGAACACCCGCGCCCACATCGGCGTGGCACAGGGCACCGCCGGTACCCAGGTCTTGATGGCGTTCATAATCACTTCCCCCATGATGACACCAGTCAAGCCCCCCACCCCGGTCAAGGCCATCGCTTCAACCAGGAACTGCCAGGTGATGTCACGCTGCCGCGCCCCGATGGCGCGGCGTACGCCAATCTCCCGGGTTCGTTCCTTCACCGAGGCCAGCATTACGTTCATGACCCCGACCCCGCCCACGAGAAAGGCAACGGTGGAAAGGGCGAACATCACGGCCACGGTGGCCCGGGTCATCTTGTCGAACTTTTCGATAATCGAATCGGGGGTTTCAATTTCAAAATCGTTGTCCTGATTCCACCGCAGATGCCGTTTCCGGCGCAGCATCTCCTCGATTTGCTCCATCGCCTTATCCCGGTATCCCGCCCGGGCCCGCGCTTCGATCAGGATGTCCTTGTTCCAGGGGAAAAACTGGCGAAAGACGCCATAGGGGATCTGAACCACGCTGTCGGCGGGATTCTCATTGCTGAAACTCAAGGCGTTCGGGAATTTCTTGAAAACCCCGATCACCCGCAAGCGCTTTCCCCAGAGGGTGATTTCCTTTCCCACCGCCGACCGCTCCTTGGGAAAGAGCGCTTCGACCACACTCACCCCGATGATACAGACCGGAACCCGGCGCTTGTTCTCTTCGTCCGTAAAAAAGCGACCTTCCTTCAGGTCCAGTTCAATCACCTGCATTTTTTCCGGCCAGGCCCCTTCGACAATCGGCCCGACCATGCTTTCGTTCCCGGCGCGCAAGGTCACCCACGGACCTTCCATCCGCAAGACCGGGGTGACGGACTGCACGGCGGAACACTCGTCGCGAATCGCTTCCACATCGCGCAGATAGAACCGCTTGCGATGCCAGAGATCGTGACCGCCCGCCCCCCCCAGATTCATCTGCGGAACCCGGGTCACATAAATATTGTTGGTCCCGAACCCTTTCAGAACATCCACAATCCCCTGCCGGAACCCATTGAGAACCGAGGCCACCCCGACAATGATCACCACGCCGATGAAGACCCCCATGATGGTCAACAGGGACCGGAAGGGCCGGTCGCGCAACGCTTCGAGGGCCAGAACAAAATTCTCCCAGATCAGGAAAGGGGCGGGATGCGGACGCTTGGTCATGCCGGTTCCTTTACGTCGTCTGCGCCCGGAGCGCTTCGATCGGGTCGAGTTTGGCCGCCTGACGGGCCGGATAAATCCCAAAGAAAATCCCCACCGCACTGGTGATGAAAACCGCCAACGCCGGCGCCCAAAGCGGGAACCGGCACGGCAATGGGGTATATGTCCGCACGGCCCAGGAAAGCGTCCACCCTATCAGCACGCCCAGGAGTCCCCCGAAAGCACACAGAAAAATAGACTCGACCATGAATTGAAACCGAATATCGTGGTTGCGCGCTCCGATGGCCTTGCGGACCCCAATCTCGCGCGTGCGCTCCACCACTGTCAGCAACATAATATTCATGATGACAATCCCGCCCACAACCAGCGAAATACTGACCACAAAGACCGCCACCCCGAAAATCATGCTTGTCAGGCTGCGCCAGATCCCCATCACACCGGCCGAAGTGAGGATTCCAAAATTGTCGTCGTCCGACGGTTTCAACTGGTGGCGGATACGCATGATACTGCGCACCTCCTCGACCGCATCGTCCAGTCTTGCGGGCGAAACCGCCTGCGCCACAATCGTTACCCGCCCATGATCCCCGTGAATCTTTTCAAAATTGGTCAAAGGGATCAGAATGAAAACATCTCGCGATTGACCAAATGTGGACCCCCGCTTGGCCGCCACCCCCACCACCCGGAAACTCCGCCCCCAGATCTGAACCCTGCGCCCCACCGGGTCCAGAGGGAAAAACAACTGCTGCGCCACCTCATACCCGAGCACGCACGCATAAGAAGCCGTTTCCGTTTCAGCAGGAACCAGTGTACGCCCTTCTGCTATTTCCAGAGACTCGATCTCTTGAACGTCGGCGGTAATTCCCCGTACATTCACATCCGAAATCCGTTCCGAACGGAAGCGGACCATAGCCCCGTGTTCGCGGGAGAGTCCCACCCGTTTGATCAGATGCGCCTTGCGATGAATCGCCTCTCCATCCTCGTT
>DAOPYU010000128.1:0-10447 GCA_035353095.1 Candidatus Sumerlaeota bacterium
CGTGCAGGGGGCGTGGAACGGGCATGTCCGGCGGCAGATTCCCCATGTGGTGTGCGGCACGCTGCAGGGGGTGGGTTTCGAACCGGAGTCGGTTCCCGCGATCGGGCTGTTCGATGTGCTGGAGCATATCGAGGACGATGCCGGATTTCTTCGGGATCTCCACCGGGTGTTGTGTCCGGGCGGGCTCCTGTGCCTGACGGTCCCCGCCTGGTCGTGGCTCTGGTCACCGAGTGACGATCAGGCGGGACATTTCCGGCGGTATCGTCTGGTGGATCTGAAACGGCTGTTGAGTCCGATGTTTTCCGTGGAGTATGCGTCCTGGTTTTTTTCGGCGCTTGTGCCACCCATCTTTCTCCTGCGGTCGCTGCCCTGGCGTCTGAGTGTGTGTGGCAAGAAAGGCGGAGTCCTGAGTGGCGAGAAGGAACATGGAACCGATTCCGGCCTGTCGTCCCGGATGCTGGCGTGGATACTGGAGGGGGAAACCCGCCGGATCCGAGCGGGGAAAAGAATCCCGTTCGGCGCCAGCTGTCTGATCATGGCTCGGAAACAATAAGGTGAGTGGAAGAATCGGCTGAGGCTTCGGATTCTTCATATTGCCGTGTATGCCTGTGTTCGGCGGGATATCAGGCCCTTACACGCAATCGGAATGCAGAGATGAATTATTGCAGCCCTTGCCCCAAAGGATCGCCATTCTCCTGCATTCTTCAATAGCTAAATGGTGTGGTTCGATACGGGGCACGTGCCGAGCCGCGCTTCCACCCGCCCGATGCGCCGGTCCACTTCGTCCCCCTGATTCCCTGTTTATCGAGTCTCTCAGACAATTCCCCAAAGACTGAGATTGCCTCCCCACATCATTTCGGGCTGGTCGTCAGGCTCTGGTAGCGGAAGTAGTCGGGACCGGTATAAATGGCGCCGATGGACTGGTCGAGGTAACGGGCGAAGTCCTCCGCCGGGGGCAGGGCGGTCGTGTCGAAAAGATCCAGACTTTTGAGGATTTCGAGCACCTGGGAGTTTTCGAGCGCCAAATTCACGGCCTTCTTGTTGTCGCTCCAATCCACCCCCGAGTACCCCGGTTTGAGTTGCGAACACATGCGTTTGTAGTCCTCGCGGCTGGCGAGGCCCGGCGTTTTGGCCTGTCCCTTCGCACGTAGAACCGTGCTCTTCAACGTTTCTGCGTGCGGCGTGAAAACCAGGAACGAGTTGACCGTGGCGAAGGAAAACTCGGTCGCTTCACCCGCCGATGCCCCCGCCTGACCGGCCAGGCGATCGGACTTGAACGTATAAATCTTCGTCCCCTCAAACGGCAGAGTTTCCATCTTCGGCACGCTGGTCTGGCCCTCGAGGAAAGCGCTGACAAGTTTGGAAATCTTCTCGGGCAGGTCGCCCGCTTCGCCCGTGAACTCGACGAAATAAACCGTGTCGAACAGGTCGGCCAGGCTCGAGGCGGCTGTCCCTGTCTTCTCCGCCGGGAGGGTACAACTGGCGATCTCGCCCTTGATCCGGCTCAGGATGTCCGTGCTGATCTTCACGCCGGTTTTCTGCTGGAGGCTGTTCTCGTACAGGTCCACAAACGGCAGAAACTGCGGCGCGGCCTGCGTCACGATGTTGCGCAGTTGCGTATAGGCGTTCGCCACGTCGAACTCAAACGACTGGTAGGCGATGGCATTGCCGGGCGTCATCTCAAGCGAGGCCTGGCGATTCTTACTCTCTCGTACCAGGAGGCTCGCCAGCCCTTTCGGCTGCGGCTTGGTGGTGAGCAGGAAGTTCACCACCAGCGCTCCGTCGGGACGGAATTTTCCCCCCAGCGAGAGCGATTCGAATTCCTGAGCGCCCAACGCCGCAATCTGCGAACGATACATCTGCATCTCGGGTACCTTCAAGAAAATCGAAAGGGCGCGCTCGACGTTCGCATAGACGGAGACGTCCTGTTTCTCGCCGAGCAGACCGCGTGCCTTGGCGTAGTTGGCCGTGGGGGTCAGAGCGCCCGCGGCGGGTTTCCCCTCTTTGGCGTCGAAGTAGTTGGTGAGCGCCTGCTTCATGAAATCCCGCGGCCCCTCCGTCAGCAGGCACACGTCACCGGCGAAAGCGTACTCGTAGCGCACCAGCGTCCCCTGTGTCTGCGTGGTCGCGGGCGTCTGGACCGCAGTGGGAGTCACAGTGGCCGAGGCTTTGGCAGGAGCGGGCTCAACCGGTTTGTGAAACTGGACCGAGTGGATCGTGACGCCCTTGAAGGTGTTCGAGGCACGCTCGGCATTCTGGGGAACCGAGGGACCGATGACCTTTTCCTCAATGATCCGCTTGACCTCCTGCTGCCGTTCCGGCTTCGGTACCCGCGCCAGCATACCCCAACTCAGGGCCGGCTCACCCGACGGCGCCCCCGCCCCGGGCAATTGCACATCGCCGAGAAAGACCGCCACTTCCCCTTCAAAGACCTGCTTGAACTGCTCGCATTTCATCCCGATTTCTTTTTCGAAGTCGGCGCGGGCTTCCTGGACTTTCAACTTACTCGGTTTCAGGAAGGCCTGAAACTTCGGATCATCCCACATCTTGGCGAAGGGTGTTTTCTGCCACGCCTCGTCGAGCCCCTTCAGGTCGCGCGTCTCGATGTAGAGCAGGGTCTCACCCGGCACAATGTCGCTGAGCACGGGCGCATCCGCCGCCCAGGCGCCCGAGGCCATCCACAACGCGCACAACCCTGCCAGAATGCAACGCATTCCCCTCTTGCCGCTTCTTGAACGCATGACCCACGATCCTTCCTGTCACTCGAAGTTTTCCGTCCCCCACCGTCCCCAGAACCCCGGCGGTCCAAGCACCATAGGGGATCGGAGGCAACCCTGTAAATCGAAATCCGACACCCCCCAACTCCCCCCTCAAGCATGGAAAGCAAACACAACACAAAGACAATTTCACTTGATATGATGAAGAGCCCGCTTTACATTTCAAACAGAAGCCTGATTTCGGGCTGAAACTGAGATTTTCTTCGGAAAGGAGGAATCTGAAAACCGCAGTGGAACATCCCAGCCACGGCTTTCCTTTCAGGCGGGCGAGACGCCCGCCCTCCCAGAAATGCCCACTTTGGGGGGGAGAAAGCGGTTCCCGGGAGCGCCCATCTCCTGATGGGTGTAGTCAAATCCCTCACCCGGAAGGTGAGGGAGCCCAAACCGTTTTCGCGCCATAACACAAGAGCGAAAGACTCGTTTTCGGCCCTCAACGGCGGTTTTCAGAAGGAATCACCATGCATATTCAGGAACAGCGGGCCTGGTTCGTCTTGATCGTGATGATTCTGACGTTGGTTTTGTATGGGGGAACGGTCGCCCTGATCGGCTTTCAACCGGCGGCCCTGGCGGCGTTCGGTTTTACCGGCCTGGCGGGTGGAGCCCCCCTGATCGGGCGGCGGGACGAGAAACGGGGGCTTGTGGTTTCGGATGAACGGGACCGGGAGATTTCGCGGCAGGCGGTCTTGGTGAGTTTTTCGATCTTCTGGCTGGTTTTCATCGCGGCGGCGCTTCTTCCCATGTTCATTCTGGGAACGGAAACCTCTCTGAATCTTCAAGCGGGGACTCTGCCCGCCGTCGTGTTCCCGGCGGTCGTTCTGGTGTATCTGGTCCAGTCGCTGACCACGATCGTGCTCTACCGGAGGGGCGGCCATGCCGAATAAGGACGGGTTGTCCAATCGAATCCGACGACTGCGATTCGACCATGACGAAATGACCCAGCAGGCCCTGGCCGAACGGACGGGCGTCTCGCGGCAGACCATTATTGCGATCGAATCGGGCAAATACACTCCGTCGCTGGTTCTGGGCATTCGCATCGCCCGCGTTTTCGGGGTTTCCGTGGAAGACGTTTTCGAGTTGGTCTCGGAGTCTTGAGACCGGAGAAAAACAGGCAACCCGTCCGCCTTGGGGGCGGACGGGTTGCCGTTCTTTTCCGGTCTGTCTGAACAGGGTTTCAGATTTTGCAGAACCACTTCTATGTACAAATGATTACTTCGCGTACTCCACCGATCGTACTTCGCGCAGCACCGTCACCTTGATCTGGCCGGGGTATTCGAGTTCCGCCTCGACCTTTTTGGTGATGTCGCGTGCCAGACTGGCGGCCATGGTGTCGTCCACCTTGTCGGGGTCCACCAGGATGCGGATCTCACGTCCGGCCTGGATGGCGTAGGCTTTGCTGACTCCGTCGAAGGAGTCGGCGATGGCCTCGAGGTTCTTCAGGCGCTTGATGTAGGTCTCAAGCGTCTCGCGGCGAGCGCCGGGCCGGGCGGCTGAAATCGCATCAGCGGCCTGAACCAGAACGGCGACGATGGTCCGCGGTTCCTCTTCGGCATGGTGCGCGGCAATGGCATGAACTATTGCCGGCGTTTCGCCGTACTTTTTGGCCAGTTCGGCCCCGATGTTGGCGTGCGTGCCCTCCATTTCGTAGCTGACCGCCTTGCCGATGTCGTGCAACAGACCGGCGCGTTTGGCCAGTTGGGAGTCCACGTTGAGTTCCGCGGCCATGATCTTGGCGACGCTGGCCACTTCAATCGAGTGGCCCAGGACGTTTTGACCGTAGCTGGTGCGGTACTTCAGGCGGCCCACGAGACGCACCAGTTCCGGATGCAGCCCATGGATTCCCAAGTCGAACGCCGTCTGTTCCCCGAGTTCCCGAATGGCATCTTGGACTTCCTTTTCCGTCTTGGCAAAGATGTCCTCGATGCGTCCCGGGTGGATTCGGCCGTCGGTGAGGAGTTTTTCGAGGGTCAGCCGCGCGATTTCGCGCCGCAGCGGATCGAAACAGGACAACACCACCGCCTCGGGCGTGTCATCCACGATGAAGTTGCACCCGGTTACGGCCTCAAGCGTGCGGATATTGCGGCCTTCGCGTCCAATGATGCGGCCCTTGACTTCGTCGCTGGGGAGGTTGACCACCGAGATGGTACTCTCGCCCACCTGCTCGGCCGCATATTTCTGGATCGCCAGCGTGATGATCTGGCGCGCCTTTTTGGAACTGGCTTCGCGCGTTTCGTTCTCAACACGGCGAATGATGCCTGCCGCATCCTGCTTGAGTTCGGTTTCGAGGCTTTCGAGCAGGACCTGTTTGGCCTGTTCGGCCGTCATGCCCGAGACCTCTTCGCACCGTCGGATGACTTCCTGCACCTGGTCTTCGAGCGTTCCCGCCCGTTGCTGCAGGTCTCGCTTCATCTGGTCGAGCCGGTTTTCCTTCTGCGTGAGCGCCTGCTCGCGCTTTTCGGCCGTCTCGAGTTTCTTATCGAGGACCCCGTCGCGTTTGAGGATTTTCTGTTCGAGCCGATCCAATTCCACCCGGCGCCGTGTCATTTCACGGTCGAGGCGCTTTTGCTGCTGGCGCGCCTCTTCTTTGGCCTCGAGGGTGACACGGTTGATCTGCGCTTCGACAGTCTCTTGCGCTTCCTCGATAATCCGGTCGGCCTTGGTCTGGGCATCGCCCAGTTTTCGATCCACCATCCGCTTCTGCAGGATCCAACCCACGACTATTCCTGCAAGTGTACCACCAATCCCTGTTCCAAGCAGACCCCCAATTACCATAGGGTCAGCCATTGTAATATGGTTCCTCTCCCTCTGCTTCTTAAGATAACCGGCGCCACTCCAGGGGGCCGTCGAAACTAACGAATAATAACCAGCATGCGCGTTGAACCCTTCCGCGGCCAACGCCCATAGTTTCAGTTATCCACAGGAGATATACAATGTCAAGGTTTTTGCTTGTCCAACGGACGGAAATCGCAGGAGAATCCAGAAGTCGTTGTGTTGAAAAGGCGCCTCAGCCCGCTTCAGCGGGCTCTTCTTTGCACCCGCCTTCAGGCGGGTGTCTCCGACTCCTTCTCCTTTTCAAAGCCGGTTTCAGCCGGGCTTTCTTTCGGATGAACGGGTGCGAAGCGATTCCCGGGGAGCCAAAAAAACCGGGACAAACTGACCCACTCCCGGGGAAAATCGCGTCAGACTGGCCCGACACAACCTATTCGCTGATGGCCGCCTGAATCGCCTGAATCGCCTTGAGCGTCTCGCTGGTCGAGCGCACGATGGGCTTGGACACGGGCGCCACCGAGACCGTACGGGCCTGCTGCGAACGCATGGTGGCCATGATCTGCTCGTTGAGCTGGGTGGCCGGGTTGATCCCCTGATTCCGCAAACGCTGCATGAGCGCCGCCACTTCGACCAGGATACTGATATTGCGTCCCGGTTCGACCGGCAGGATGTACTCGGGCACAGGACAGTCGAAGAGGTTGGTGAACTGCTGTTTGATCCCCAGCCGCTCGTAATCCTTCTTGGGGTCCCACCGTTCGAGGCGAATCAGGAGCGAAACGGATTCCTCGTTGCGGATCGAACGGACCCCGTAGAGGCTTTCGATGTCTATGATCCCGATCCCGCGCAGTTCCATGTGGTAGCGCAACCGTTCGGAACAGGTGCCGACCAGTTGCTCGTTGCCAACCCGACGCAGCACGACAATGTCGTCGGCCACGAGGCGATGGCCGCGCTCGATGAGCTCGAGGGCGCACTCGCTCTTGCCCACACCGCTGCGACCCTGAATAAGGACCCCCATACCGAAGATGTCCATCATGACGCCGTGGATGGCCCACGAGGGGGCCAGTTCCCGGTCGAGAAAGTGCGACAGGTGTCCCGAGAAGTTCGAGGTGAGAAGCGGGGTCCGCAAAACGGGGACACGATTCGCTTCGGCGATCTCGATCATGTCGGGGGGCGCTTCGAGCGAGGTGGTGATGATGACACAGGGGATGTAGAACTCGAAGATCCGCTCAAGGCGCCGACGGCGCTCAACTTCCTGAAGCGAACGCAGGTAGGAAATCTCGGTCAGACCGAGGATCTGGATGCGGTCGGCGGAAAAGACCTCATAAAAGCCGGTCAGGGCCAACCCCGGACGGTTGAGTTCCGAGGTCGAGAACGTGTTGTCGAGACCGGCCTCGGACGTGAGCATCTCGAGTTTCCACTCGGCGCCCTTCTTTTCCAGAATCCGGCGAACCGAAATAGGTTTGGTCAGCATGGAACGCCCCACCCACCTCTGCAGAATCGTGTCCCGGCCACAGCCTGGAATGGAATCCAACAACGGACTTCGTCACCCCAGCCTCAGGGTAGCGGAACCGCCGCGGCGCGTCAACCGGATGCTGTAAATCCGGATGATTTTCTTTTCGAAATTTTACGTATAAGGCATTGCCTGAAACTGGGGTCGAAAGACGGCATAGACCGCGCAGGCGGCGAGCCAGAACCCGGCCATCGTCCACGCCCCCTGCCGTCTCCCCTTTCCCAGCAGAAACTGCTGCGCCGCCCAGGCCGTCAGGGTCAGTCCCAGCATCGTCGGCTCGAGTGAATTCATGAGCGCCCACTGAGCGTTCCAGTCCGAGAAGGGCCAGAAGGGACGCAGAGTCCCCCAGGCGGTCACGGCGTCGCCGGCGAAGTGCCACACGGCGGCCCAGAGCGCCAGAAGAAACAGAGGACCCAGAGGAGGCGGGGAAACACCCGGCGCGTCGGTCAACCAACGGCGTCGCATCGAAGGCAACAACCAGCGCCCCGGCCAGTGACGGACCAGAAGCGCCGAAGCAAGAGCGACAAGAAGAAGCCCCCCGATCGAATGCGTGACCACCCGATGGTATTTGTTATAGAGAGCAAAGTCGCCGGTGGTGATCTGGCTGACCCAGCCGAGGCACCCGTCCAGATCGGGCAGGGACGCGCCCAACGCAACCGCCGCCCGCTGTCGCCAGCGGGGTCGGGCGGCTTCCATGCCGGAAGCGGCAATGATCGGCTCCGTCCAGAGGGCGGCGGTCAGGAGGTGCGTGAGGAGGTCCATGGGGGCTTTCTTTTCCTTCTTGGGTCCCTCTTACTCGCGGGCTGGGACGCTGGCTGTACAGGGTACAGGGCGATGAGTTTTGATTCTGGAAACCGCAGTTGAGGACCGAAAACGAGTCTTTTGTTCTGGTGTCATGGCGCGAAAACGGTTTTGCTGCCTCACCTTTGGGGGGAGGGATTTGACTGCGCCAATC
Organism: Candidatus Sumerlaeota bacterium; assembly: GCA_035353095.1. Lineage (GTDB taxonomy): Bacteria > Sumerlaeota > Sumerlaeia > UBA8349 > UBA8349 > DAOPYU01. The sequence goes on from DAOPYU010000128.1 coordinate 8,009, forward strand.
CGGAGATGGGCGCTCCCGGGAACCGCTTTCTCCCCCTGAAAATGGGCATTTCTGGGAGGGCGGGCGTCTCGCCCGCCTGAAAGGAAAACCGTGGCAGGGATGTTCAACTGCGGTTTTCTGGTTGATCCTTTCTACAGGAAACCCTTCGCCGGCGAGGACGCCGGCGGTACGGGACGATGAATTTTGATTCTTCCTGCCGGAAACTCTTTGCCGGCGGGGACGCCGGCGGTACAAAACCGCAGGCCAATCGGGAAATTGACGTTCCCGGAAAAACACCCTGCGGAAAGTCGGGCGTATCACGATCCGTCCCTGTTTTTCAGAAAACGAGGGCGGGAATCAAGAGAATCCCGAAAGGACAAGACGCCAGGAAAGTACCCCGTCCCCCGTCCGGGGACAGTCCCCGTGCTTCCTCGGCTTGCCCCCTTTGAGAGAAACCCCGACCGCGCGAAAAAAAATGAAGAGACGGTCGCAAGCCTGTGTGCTTACGACCGTCCCGAATCGGTAACGGGTCTTCCGTGTGTCCAACGCCTTGTGAGCGGCGATTATTCGGCGGGCTGAGCGGCAGCAGCGTCCGCAGCGGCGGCCTTGGCGTTCAAAGCGGCCTTGGCGTTCACCGCAGCCTCAGCGGCCACCTTGGCGTTTTTGCGCGTCCGCAGCAAGTCCTCAACAATACGGGCCTTCTTGCCGCGCAGGCTGCGCAGGTACGTCAGGTTGGCACGACGCACCTTCCCGTGACGCACCACGTCAATGCCGGCGATGCGGGGCGACTGCATCGGGAAAATACGCTCCATGCCCACGCCGTAGGAAATGCGGCGCACCGTGAAAGTCTCGCTCAATCCGCCCCCGTGGCGACGGATGCACACCCCTTCGTAGTCCTGAATGCGCTCTTTTCCGCCTTCAATAATGCGAACGTGAACGCGGACGGTGTCGCCCGGACGAAAATTCACCTTTTTGTCTTCACTCACGCGGGCCGCTTCGAATTCACGAACCAGGTTATGCACCGTTGAATCCTCCCAAAACTTCTCTATCTCATGCCGAGACAGTTTACTTGACACTTCTCTCCAACCCGCTTCCCCTCTGAGGGTAGCCGTGGAACATGGGATTAAAGACATTTTCGCACTAAAAATCCACTACTTTTTTCAAATTTTCATCTTTTCCTTCTGACCTCCGATCATCCCCCCCTCTCAACCGCCTCGCCGTAATACTGCAAAACATCGAATTTATTGGGGTTGCACCACTCGCTCGTTTTCCTCCGGCTGAAACGACCGGCCCCTCAGGCGCCAGCCGAGCGCCACGGTCTGACCCGCCGCCTGCAGCGCGAACCGGAGCAATCGCAACCGCCGGATCGAAGAAACCCCCGTCGTCCGATCACGGAAAGGCACCCCGATTTCGGTCCAACGGGCCCCCATCCGACCCAACAGGCCGGATAAAGCCAGGTTGGGGACCCGGTAGTCTTCGGGCAAGACCCGGACAAGGGGCGCCAGAAAACGGGCCCGCATGAGACGGAAAGGCACATTGGCGTCGCCGGGACCGGAACCGAAACAGAGCCGCACAAAAGTCCGGGCGGAGAGCGAAATCAGGCGACGCAACGGAGACTGATTGCGTCCGGCGCGGTGTCCGAAAAGAGCGTCCCAGGCCGCGCGCTGGTTCCAGAAACCGGGAAACCACTCCGCCGGCATCTCGCCATCGCTGTCCGTCTGAAACACCCACTCGGCCTGCGCCACCGCCAACCGGTAACCGTGTACGAGGGAGGGGCCGTGACCGGAATTGGGTTTGTGGACCACATGAAGACGGGGCGTGGCATTCGCCAGCCGGTCGAGAATCGTGCCGGTGGCGTCGGTCGAGCCGTCGTCGAGTACGATCACCTGGAACCGGGCGCCGGTGGCCTCGAGGACGGTCAACCACTCCGGAATCACCTTCTCAATACACCCGGCCTCGTTATAGACCGGCATGACGACAGCCAGGTCAAAAGGGGGAGAAGAGGGCTTCCGGCATTCTTTTACTTCAGAGTGAGCCATTATTGTTGCACAAATTCCAATCGTTGCAGCTTCCCGTTCTCCAGTACATAAAACTCGTGCGAGACACTGATATTGTTATCCGTGAAATGGCTGGTCGGGATATGGAGCAGTTCCTTGTCTCCCATCTTCAGAATCGTGGGTTCATGGATGCGCATCAACTTTTCGACGGCCTCATTGGTTTCCGTCCACTTGCCCGGCTTCTCGTTCCACACCAGTCTTTTACTGACCAACAGAGTCGCCACCACCAGCAGGGCGGCGCCGAAAATCACCAGCAGAACGTTTTTGAACATGGCGTGCAAACCTCCCTCGATCGTGATCGTCCTTCACAAACCGTTCCGGGCACCGAGCGGCATTCACGGAATTGAAATCTACCACGCGCCCCTGTTTTCTCAAAGGGGTTTCTTTTCACCCCCAAAGGAGG
>DAOPYU010000129.1:0-10429 GCA_035353095.1 Candidatus Sumerlaeota bacterium
TGATCTCCATTTTCCCCGGTTTTCTTTCTTTTCCGTCGTTCACGTTCCTCTGGGTCCCCGCTTTCGCGGGGATGACGAACAGAAGACTTTCTCAGGGAATACTGAAGTTTCTTTTGGGCAAATGCTCTACACGCAGTTGAATGCTACGCATACGGGAAAGAGGAGCGGGGCCATGAAACAACTCCGGGTGGGAGGGGCAATAGCGGGTATTTTACTGGCGCTGGTGATGTCGGGGGTGTCGGTCCGGGGTGCGGACGAGGAGGAGTTCAAGCCGCTCAAGATCGGGTCGGAAGCGCCCCCCTTCCGCCTGCTGGGGGTGGATGGCAAGATGTACTCCCTGCAGGATTTCAGCGAGAGTCCGATTCTGGTGGTCTTTTTCACCTGTAACCACTGTCCCACGGCGCAGGCCTACGAGGATCGGATTCTGGCGCTGGTGAAGGAATACTGCCAGAAGGGCGTGGCATTTGTCGGGGTTTCGTCCACCGACAACAAGGCCTTGCGCCTGAACGAAATGGGGTACACCGACCTGGGCGATACGTTCGAGGAGTGCAAAATCCGCGCGAAGGACCGGATGTTCAATTTTCCCTATCTTTACGATGGCGAGAAACAGGAGGCCGCGCGGCTCTACGGGCCTCACGCCACCCCCCATTTCTTCATCTTTGACAAGGAGCGCAAACTGCGTTACGAGGGGGCCGTGGACGATTCCGAAAAGCCGCTGGGCGTTCGCGAGTCATTCGTGCGCAACGCGCTCGATGCCCTGCTGGCCGGTCAGGCGGTTCCCCGCGAGAGCACACCGGCGATCGGTTGTTCGATCAAGTGGGCGTCGAAGCGTCCTGAGGTCGAGGCGTACATGAAGGCGTTGGCGGAGGAGCCCGTAACGCTCGAAGATGTCGGCGCCGACGGGGTACGCGATCTCATGCGCAACGATTCGACGAAACTGCGGCTGATCACGGTCTGGACCTGCTGGACGAGTCCCTCGCCCAAAGAACTGGAGGAACTGATACGGACCCACCGGATGTACCGCGAGCGGGGGGTGGAGGTCGTCACGCTCAATGCCGATCCGGCAAACAACCGCGAGACGGCCCTGAAGGTATTGAAGGGACAGCAGGCGTCCTGCCGGAACCTTTACTTCAGTGGGGAGCGGCAGGATCTGGTGGGTGCGATTCAGCGGAAATGGAAAGGAACATTTCCCTACTCGATTCTGATACAGCCGGGGGGAAAAGTGGTGTACGAGAAACAGGGTCCCAACGATCCGTTGCAGTTGCGCCGGGTGATTGTGGGGATTCTCGGGCGGATTTATCCCTGATGGATCGAGCCAGTTCCGATTCGTTTCTTGCAAGGGGAATGGGGGGCAGGAGTTAGTTTATCTCCAGTACCCTCGGCACATGTTTTCTATCCCTTTCAACAGGCCCATGAGCAGGCAGAAGACAATCAGGGCGAATGATATTTCGACCACCAGGAATAGAAGGGCGAAAGATGGGGCAAGAAGCGCTATACCGAAGGTGACAGGAAGGGAGACGATAAAGATCAGAAAAAGTGTTCGGCGGAACTCCGACCGCTCGCGGATCAGGGTGTCGCCGACCGCATCCGCCATTCCCGTGATCAGTCCAAAAAACTCCCAGACCACGAAAATACTCAGGATACTCCCCATCATCTGGAAGGGCGATTCCAATTTGAGTGTTATGTAGGTGGTTACTGCGGCTGCAAGTTGCACGGTCTTCTTGATTTCGACAAGATCGAAAAGGGAAAAGAAAATCAGACACAGGACCAGGGTTCGAATATTGCCGACCTTGGGCGAAAGGTCGCGGATGTCGCTTAGTATGAACGCGATCAGGATCCAGCCGATAAAATCGGGCAGGATGTCCACCTGGACCCCGTTGAATCCGATTCTGAAATCGAAAAAAAACAGGCAGGACCAGAATATGTTCCCAAATGCGCGGGCGCAGCGCTCCGTTCGAATCATGTCATGATTGATCTCCATGCCGGTCTCCATTTATGCCCCGACGTCTGTTCTCCAATGTGTAAATGGGTGACAGGACCGAATAGCGTCGTGTCCGCCGTTGTGTTTTTATTTTCTGTATAGGATCGCAGTGGCGATCACACCACTGCCAAAGAGAATGGACCCGGAGATCATCACCCCAATCTGGATTGCGTCCGGGCTTTGACCGACCAGCAGCAGCTGGTCGTGACCGGCCAGCAGCAGAATGGGGATGAGGATTCCAATTGCACCCAGTATCATCGTACAGAAGGCCAGTGAGCCGTGACCCATTTTGTTCTCCTTCACTCCCTTGTTTGTGTTGTCTCGGGCCGCTTAGATGTCCCTGCGACACCTGTGGCATTACTTGCTGCGATATGACGAATATTCCCCACTTCAACAAGTATAAAATTTCTAAATCTCATCAGGAACAACAAACGAGTTACCAGTATCTATAGACCTGTCCCCAAGTCAAGAACTTTTTGGGATTTCGAATGCTTGTTCGATCCGGACCGAAAACTTTGGGAGGTGTCAGCGCGTCATTATGATGCGCGTGCGAATTTTTGCGCGGAAATCGTTGGGTGCATCTCCCGAATTTGCGGGAAGGGCGGTTATGATTAACCGGATCTATGGGGGTTTTGAAAAGCCCGAAAGGCTTAGACATACGTTTTCCCAGGGCGAGCGAAGCGTCGCCCTGGGAAAAGACGTCCATTTTGCGAACCCAGAAAGGGTTCAACATAGAGTGGTACAGGAGGGGAAAGGGGGAGATTTTTTGGCAAAGGAAATTTTAAATGGAGAGGCCGAAAGGTCAAGATTTGTTGTGCCCTTTCAGGGCACGGGGAGTGACGGCCCGGTTACCCAGGGCGGCGCTTCGCTTGCCCTGGGCTAGCGTATGTGGAATCCTTTCAGGATTCTTTCGCACCCGAATCTTCCGGTGTTTGTCTTGGGTGTCCAGGTGCCGGACGGCGCCAGGCTATTCAAATTTCAGTGAACCTTCTCACGAATTCGGGGGATGCTCCAGAAATCGTTCCGTAAACAAGATTAACCTGGAAAATGTGGAGCGGATCGGCGATGTACGGATGGTCGTGTCCGGTTTATCCAACCGCTTGCTCAATAAATCCGCATCCAACTGGGCGTGGGAATTTTCGGCGTGGGGGGGGCGGCTATGGTGAAACTCTCGATGGGGTTTCCAGCCGGTTCCACCGCTTCGAAGTGGAAGCCCTGCGCGTCGATGGCGATCTTGCTGAAGTGGAGTTTGGACGCCGCGGCGACCATGTAGGGGGCGCTTTTCCAGTCGGCGGGCAGGCTGCGCAGGTCCGCCCCGCCGCCGCCGGTCGAGATGTGCTGCACGCCGTTCACGCTGGCGCGGGTGTACCAGTGGTTGTGTCCTCCGACGACCGCCACGACGCCGTAGCGTTCGCAGAGCGGTTGGATCTGTTGCTGAATCCCTTCCTGGTTACGGGTGATGTCGGCGGTCCAACCGGGCCAGTGCAGCAGGACGATCTTCCACGGTTTTGTTGCGGCCTTCAGGTCTTGTTCCACCCACGCCATCTGGGCCGCGCTCAGAGTCGAAGTATTGGTGGTTACGTCCCACCCCGCTTCGTACTGATCCAGAATCGTGACGTGGAGCGGGCCGTAGTCGAACGAGCGCCAGAACCCGCTTGCCGGATAGTTGTAGGGGAAATAGGTCCGGAACAACGCCCCACCGCGTTCCTGATTGCCGCGCGCGGCCTGGATGGGCAGCGAGGCCTCGAGTTTCAGGATGTTGGTCATGTCGCGGGGGAAGAATCCATCCTGCCAGTTGACTTTCTTGCCGCCGTCGTCCACCAGGTCGCCGCCCAGGAGGAGCATCGTCTGGTACCCGATGTCCTGGCTGAACAGGTTGAGCATTCCGGAACTGACGAAATCGAAATTCGAGACGTTGGTGTGAGTGTCGCAGACCGCGATGAGCTTGATCGCCGTGGCGTCCGCCGCGGGCGCCGCGCAGAAGGTGCCCGTGGCCGCCAGGGTCCCGATTCGGACGCGGTAGTAATACCGCTCTCCCGGTATCAGGTCGGTGAAGGTGTATTGATACTGATAATCGCCCTGGTAGGTCTGGACGCCCGCGGACTTGAACGTCGTGCCGCTCTCCAGCCGCCAGTCCACCACGCCCACCGCCGGCGCGTCCAGTTGCCACAGGACGGTCATCTTGTTCGGTTCACCCGGATAGATCAGATACGGCCCTTTCAGGATACTGGCCGTCTGTTGGCCCCGCGCCAGTCCGCTTCCCGCCTGAAGCAGGAACAACGTCCCCATTCTTCCCAACAACGTCCGTCTTCTCACCCCGCAACCCCTTCCGTCTCTTGAACAATGGTCAAAAAAAACCGGTGGATCGGGACCTCACCGGGTTTCTCAATGCGGAACTATTATAATCGTTCGATGAGGACGGACGCTATTGAAAATCGCTGCGACACGGGGGGGCGGCGAGACCGGCGGACGAATCCGGGTCACTGCTTCCCCGTCGCTCGCAGGCGCCAGGCGGCAGTGAGACTCAGAGCGTAGAGAATCCCGATCACCAGGGTCAGGCTGCCGTGGAGGACGCTCCAGTCGCGCAGGCGCTGGGGGCCGAGGCTGGTGGACTGCAGGATCAGCAGGAAGGCGATAACCAGTCCCGCGCAGCAGACCCATCGCTCGGATGAAGGGAGGGTGTTGCCGCGCCAGACACCCGCCAGCACGAACGCGGCCACAAAGGTGGTCAGGAATTGCGGGTCCAGCACCTCGGGCGAAATCAACAGGAACAGCATGAACATCGCGGCGATTTCGGCGCCCAGCCGGGGAGAAGGGGTGATCGGGGGACCGTTTCGACCCGCCGTCCAGAGCGTCAGGAGCAGCAGCAGGCTGCAGACGAGCAGGCTGATGTGCGCGGCGGAACGGTAGTCCATGTTGACCAGATTGATGGCCCCTCCCTTTTCTCCGCGATCGCCGTCCTGTTCGCAGGGCGAGAGATAGACCTTGATGAGCACGGCGAGGGAGTGGCCCCGGAGCTTGTTTCCGCTCGCCACCTGCTGCGAACCCCACTTCCCGCTCTTGTTCAGGTAGGTGTGGAGCAGTTCCTGGTGCCGGTGGACACCGAGCGCCAGCGTCGGAAAAATCAGAATCCAGAACAGGACCCCGGCCAGCATCGCCCCGCACACCCGCCATTGCCGTTTGACGGCAAAATAGAAGAAGAAGCCGAACGGCATGAACTTGAGCGCGCCGGCCAGGGCCAGTACCCCTCCACCCCGCCAGAAATACCGTTTACAGCAGACCAGCCAGAGTCCCAGAACCGACAGGCTGAAGACCGGCAGATTCCACTGGCCCAGTTTGAAGTTGGTGTGGATGAATCGTCCGGCGATCGCCAGCGCCGCAACCCAGACGACCAGCGGGGTTTTTCCGCTCCCCATCAGGTCGGACAGGGCCCGCAGGGCGAAAATCAGCAGCATCAGGTTGACCGCCGCCCAGACCCCCTGCGCCAACGGGATCGGCAATCCGGCCAGCGGGAAGTACACGACGGCGTTCAATGGAAAATAGCGATATTTGTGTCCGTCCAGGTTGTCCGGTGTGTAGGGGTTTTCCCCCCGCAGAATCGCTTTGGATGCGGCCAGGGTATAGTTCGTGAAGTCGTTGCGGATCCGCCATTTTTCCGAATTCGACGAAAGGCGGCTGTCGTAGAGCGTACAGCCTGCCACCAGGACCCAGAAAAGCAGGGTCCAGCCGAGGAAGCGGTGGGTACGGGCGAACCGTTGGATTCCGGACCCGACATTCGCCCCCCTCTTCGATTCTTCCGACATGCTTCACCCAGTCCTTTTATGCAATACCGTATCGCCAGATCCTTTTCCGCCTCTTTCTGGCGACAGGAAGATTGTGCGGGATGGACGGATGGCCTGTCAAGGTCCGCGGTATCGAAAATCGGAGGAGAAGCGACCGCGGAAGCGTCCTTTTCGAGCATTTGCCCAAAAGAAACTTCAGTATTCCCTGAAAAGATCTTCTGTTCGTCATCCTCGCGAAAGCGGGAACCCAGAGGAACGTGAACGACGGAAAAGAAAGAAAACCGGGGAAAATGGAGATCAAACCCGGAACATCCCGGCCCTGGGTTCCCGCTTGCGCGGGAATGACGGAAAAGCGGCTGAGCCAGAAAGAAAATCCATTCGCTGATTCCTTTGGGCAAACACTGTAACCAGATTTTTCTACGCTTTCCTCCCTCAACCTGTCAACCGTTTTGCCCCTCAGGAACTCCTCAATTGTCGAACCAACATTCCCCATATTCGAGCCCTCACACAGCCCGGAAGGCGGTTTTAAGGTGGCATGAGCGTCTCGCCCATGAAGAGGCTCCGGAACAAAGACCCCGAAACTCCCAGCCCGGCCGACGAGAACCTCGGCAAGTCACGGGCGGGGACGCCCGTGCCACCTCCGGCCCCCCCCCCTCGCGTCGGACGAAGAGACTTCCCGGCATGCGACAATCGAACAATTCGCCGGACAATGAGGCGTTTCCACCCCCCTGCGCCCCATTCTTTTTCGCATTCCGCGCGACACCTTTTGCATGAAAAGGGGCGAGTGTGATAGGTTACACTGTCCTGTCTGCGGGAGACAGGAGACCCGCGTTCCCGGGTTGCCGGGATAGAAACGCGCGGGGTGCAGGGGAAAAATCCGGAATTCCCGGAACATTTTCGCCGCACCGGTGTCGGAAGGAGGGAAAGCGGGACGTTCACACCCAACCGGGACGCCCGCCGGTATTGGAAATGATGCACACACGCGAACTCTTTTTTCATTCCCCGGTCCGTAAACCGGGCCGAATGTTACGAATTTCACTCTCTCTCGGGACCGGTCTCCTGCTGGCGTTGTCGCTGGGCGGGTGCGAGTCCTTTACGAATTACAACAAGGAGATGGCCGGGCCCCAGCAGTTATTTGCCTCCGGCAACCTCCCGGCGGCCCGGCAGGAAGTCGTCAACCGGATGAGTACGGACGAGACCCGCCTGAATCCCTGGCTGGAACTGGGGGTGATTGACCACACGTCGGGCGCGTTCGACAACAGCAATCAGGCGCTGCAGAAAGCCGCCGATCTGGTCCGGACGCGGGAACAGAAAGCCGTCGTCAGCCTGTCCGAGACGGCGGCGGGCGCCGCCACGCTCATCGTCAACGAAAAATCCCAACCCTACCCGGGCGAGGCGTTCGAGCGGGTCCTGATCCATACCTATCTGGCGATGAATTACGCCCTGCAGGGCGACTGGGAAAAGGCGCGCGTGGAAGCGCGGCGCAGCTGGACGCGCCAGCAGGAAATCGAGGAAACCACCCAGAAACAACAGGCCGCCGCGCGCAACGAAGCCGCCCGATCGAAACAGAAGGTGGATGCCGCCAGTCTGGGAAACGAACTCAACCGCGTGTACGCCGACCAGGAAGGCATCGCCGCGCGCGAACTCAATGCCTACCGCAACGCCTTCTCGCACGTGGTCTCGGCGGTAGTGTACCGCGCCAATGGCGACTTCAACGAGGCCTATGTCGAACTGAAGCGGGCGGTCGAACTGCGTCCCAAGGCGCCGGTGCTGGGCCCCCTGCTCATCGAGACGGCCGCCGCGGGCGGCTTCCAGGAAGACCTGCCGCGCTGGGAGTCGCAGTTTCAGCTCCGCGCCACCGACGTCTTGCGCGTCCAGAAAGAGCGTCCGGCGGAACTGGTGATCTTCTTCGAAAACGGCTGGGCGCCGCGCAAGGAAGAAATCATCGTCCCGCTGCCCACACCGGTCGGGATCATCAAACTGGCCATTCCGAAATATCAGCCGCAGCCCGGCTTCTCGCGCGCGCTGACGGTCGAGGCGGGCGGCCAGACCGCGACTTCCACCCTTCTGGGCGACGTTGAGGCGCAAGCCGTGCGTTCGCTGCGCGACCGCATGCCGACCTATGTGATCAAAATGATCGTGCGCATCACCGCCCGCACGCTGGCGGAGAATGAACTGCGGAAAAAGGCGCAGAAACAGGGGGGCGACGCGGGCTTTATCCTGGCGTTCCTCTTCTCCTCGGCGGTCAACATCGCACTCGAGCAGGCCGACCTGCGGGCCTGGTCGCTCCTGCCGCGCGACCTGCAGGTGGCCCGCCTCCGCCTGCCCGCCGGACAAACCACTGTGCGACTCCAACTCGACGGCCAGGCAAACGCCAGCCGCGAGGTGCCCCTGAACCTGAAAACAGGCGCGCCCAACGTCATGCTCGCGCGCTCGACCGGGGCGGCGCTCTATGTGCTACCGAACCCGGCCAATGCCACCGCGCCCCAGGCGCCCGGACAGGCGGCTCCGGCCAAATAGAGATAACGGGAACCGATCGTCCGTTCAGGACTTTTCAACTTTCGGTAGAGAAAAAAGGAGAATCCGCATCATGCAAATGGAAAAATGGATAGCCAGTCTGGCGCCCGCTCTGCTGCTCGCCTCGACGGTGCTGGTCGCCCCCCTGACCGGATGCAGCAACCAGAGCCCCAACGTCCTGATCGGCCAGCAGACCGCCACCGGCGGCGTACAGTCGGACCTGCTGGTGGTCAACCCCCGCCTGCAGAAACGCCTCACGCTGCTCACGGCCGACTCGCGCCGCGTCAACGACCTGATGCAGGTTAACGTGCAGATCCAGAATACCACCAAGAAACCCGTGATGTTCGAACACAAGTTCCAGTGGTTCGACGTCAACAACTTCGAAATCAGCGACCCGACCGCCCACTGGAACCCGGACCGCGTCGAAGGGATGGACGTGGTCCAGATCCCGGCCATGGCGCCCGCGCCCAACGCCGTCAAGTTCAAGATCCTGGTGCGCGACCCCGCGCCGATCACCCACTGAGCGCGATACGGCGATACGTCGCTGTTGCGCCGGAAGATCCTCCGGGCGCATGATACGTGTGATGGATAGTTGTCAACCCCGTTCCCCTGAAGGGGACCGGAGAATTTTGAAACGATTGAAGACCGAGGAGAAAAAACGATGAAGAAACAAGCGATCCTGTTCTGCGCGCTGCTGGCGGCCCTTTCGATCCTGGCCGCCTGTTCGAGCACGCCCGATGTCAACTACGGCGACCCCACGGCCGTCGAAACCGTCACGATCGGCTTCGGCTCGACCGACCTCCAGAGCATCGCCGAAAAAATGACCCAGTCGCTCCTGGCCTCGGGCGTTCTGGGCAACGGCCAGAAACCCGTCCTGTACGTCGCGCAGGTCAAGAACCGCACCGACGAGCAACTCGACACCAAGAATATCACCGACAAGATCAGCACCGCCCTGGTGCGCAGCAGCCGGGTCCGACTTTCCGCCGCGATGGAATCCAACAGCGAGATCGTCAGCCAGCTCGAGCACCAGAACATGTCCGGCCTGACCAGCCCCGAAACGGCCAAACGGTACGGCAAGCAGGTCGGCGCCGATTACTTCCTGTGCGGCGAGATCACGAGCATCCGCAAGCAGGCGGGCCGCGTCGAGGATGTCTATTTCAAGTTCACCCTCAAACTCGTCAACATCGAGTCCGGCCTGATCGACTGGATGGATGAAAAAGAAATCCGCAAGGGCGCCAAGAAACCCGTGTTCGGAATGTAAGAACGGCACGCGTTCCCTTCTGCAGGGATGAAACAACAGGCGCGAGAACACCCCCAACCCGGTGTTTTCGCGCCTTTCGCGTTTTTCGCGGTTCAAACAAAACCTGCGCCCCTACTTCACATACGACACGCTGATCGCGCGCTGCGCCGTGCGGGCGTAGTGAACCGCCGGTTTCCCGAACAACATGACATACCCCACCACATGATCGGCCGGAATCCCCAATCGTTCCTTCATCTCGGGCACCAGGTCGTTGATGGCCCACTTGGCCAGTCCGCACCAGACCGTCCCCACCCCCGCGCTCTGCGCGAAGAGCTCGAAGTACGAAAGCGCGATCAGGCAGTCAATCACCGGCGCCACCGCCGTCTCGGGCGCGGAGGCGACCACGAAATGCGGCGCGCCCCGGAAGAGAACGTCCACCTGGTTCTCCTCCCAGACGCGCACGAATTCGGCGAAGAACTCCTCCCGTCCCTCGGGCAGGGCGTTCTCGCGCACCAGCCGCGCCAGGCCAGTCATGACCTCGCGACGGATCTCCGCGAGTTTTTCCCGTTTGTCCACCACGGTGAAATGGACCGACCGGCTGTTGACCGCGGTCGGGGCATGCTGCGCCACCTCCACCAGACGCCGGATCTGCGCGGGCTCCAGGTCCACCGGCTCATAGCGCCGCACGGAGCGCCGCCCCTTCATGAGCAACTCCATCTGATCCGGGGACAGGGTCTGTTTCTTCAGGTCCAGACTGTCCTTCGGGTTCAGGCCCAGAAGGGAAACCGCCCCGGTCGGGCAGACGGTGAAGCAATGCTGGCAGCGGTAACAGGACTCCTCCCGCTCCGGCGCAATCCGGGGACACCCCTCCTCCATCTCGATAATCCGGGCCGGGCAATCCAGCGCGCA
>DAOPYU010000130.1:0-10400 GCA_035353095.1 Candidatus Sumerlaeota bacterium
TCCTCGCGCAGGTCCTTGATGATGATCTTCGAGGCGCCCGTATTGAGAGCGCGCTGGCGCAGCGGCTTGAGGTCCTCGCCCGCGCCCAGTTCGGCCGAAAAGGCCACCACCTCGCACCCGTAGTTTTCGATGAGCCAGCGAATGATGACCGACGTGTCGAGCCCGCCGCTATACGCCAGCACGCACTTCTTGACCTGCTTTCTTGCCATGAGAATACCCTCCCTTGAAAATCTGTCGCGCGAAAGTTCTCCGCGATTCCGTTCCTGCATTCGCCCCCCGTCCCACCGGAACCCGGAGAAAACACGGGCAGAGGGGACTCGGACGTCCCGCCCATGAAGAGGTTTTCTTCTCCCCCCACGCGGGCACGAACCCCGACTATAAAGGGCAACCCGGCATTTGTCAATAAGAGGGCCGAAAAGTGACATTATCATTATGCCTTTCCATCCCAAACCAAAGAGATTGACTTTACCCGAACGCTGGGCTACAAAAGATTGCCTGTCGGCTGGAGAATCCCCCCTTTCAGGGGGAAAACCCGGACGAGAGAGGGGCGAGAGAATTTCTCTGTCCTATGGAAGAAACGGGAAAGGAAACGCGTCATGCCTTTGAGCGGAGCCGGGTCTGGCCGGGGTCAGGGAGGACGTCTGTTCTTGATGTTGGTGGCCGGTTGGCTGCTGCCCGGCAGCGGTTTCTTTTTCCTGGGCCGCAACCACCGAAAAATGGGGTGGTTGTACTTCGGCGTGGTCCACCTGACATTCGTGCTGGGACTGCTGCTGAAGGGCGGCGTGGTGTGGCCCACGTGGGGATTGCGCGATGTGGGCTTCAGCATCGTCAACAACCTCAACTTCGTGTTCCAGATGGGGACGGGCTGGATGGCGTTCCTTTCATTGGTCGCCTACGCCCTGAAGTGGCCCTTCCTGGCGATTCAGGAAACGCACGCCTACAGTGAACTGGGCAGTTTCTATTGTCTGGTGGCAGGCGCGTTGAACTATTTCATTGTCTGGCAGGCGATCGAACGGCGGGAAAAAATCGGGTTTGAGATGCTGACAAACCGATAAATCCAACGGAGATTCGAACGAGAAAGCTCGCTTATGCCCTGGTACGGAATCGCCCATGTCTTCTCTCTCGTTTACCTGACGTTCGTCGTGGCGCTGGTGATCGGCCTGCACGAGGTCGAAGAACCGCAGCAGGCCCGGCGACACGTGCTGGGTTGCTGGGCGCGGCTCCTGGGCAGCCTGGTCGGCATGATGCTGGTGGTTTATATTCTGAGTCTCTTTTCCGGCGGTTGAGACTCGAAAGTCTTCCCCCTGAGGGAGGCGCACCAGAATCGAGAAGGCGAATCGGGTCCATGCACAGGCTGCCGCAACCAGAAGGGCGGCCTGTTTCAATAAGAGCAGGAGAATCGGAACGGAAGTCGAGGAGAGGGTCATGCGGGTCCTTCAATTCCCCAAAGATGAAAAACAGGTGACGCGGCTCTTTGCGCGCGCCGTGGCCAACGATCCCGCCACCGAAGACGCCGTGCGCCAGGTGATCGAACAGGTACGCCGCCGGGGCGACCGGGCCGTCGCGGCCCTGACGAAACGTTTTGACAAAGTAACCCTTCACCCCTCTCAGTTCGAAATTCCGGCTCAGCGCCTGCGCGAGGCATGGGAGGGGCTCCCCCAGCCGCTCCAGAAAGCCCTGCAAACCGCCCGCGAGCGGATCGAGGCCTACCACCGCAAACAACTGCTCAAAGGATTTGTGTACAAGGACGCCCTGGGCAACCGCATGGAACAGCGCGTCAACCCGGTGCGCCGGGCGGGTGTCTATGCGCCGGGTGGGCGGGCCTCCTACCCCTCGACCGTCCTGATGGATATTGTCCCGGCCCGGGTGGCCGGAGTGGATGAAGTGATTCTGTTGACCCCCCCTGGGGGCTTGGACTCCGAGGGGGGACGCGCAGTGCTGGGCGCCGCCTGGCTGGCCGGGGTGGACCGCGTGATTTCGGTCGGCGGGACCCCGGGCGTGGTCGGGCTGGCGTTGGGAACGGAAACCCTGCCCAAGGTGGACATCATCGTGGGGCCGGGCAATCGTTTTGTCGCCACAGCCAAGAAACTCCTCTACGGCGAAATCACCATTGACATGGTGGCCGGACCGAGCGAGGTACTGGTGCTGGCCGACGAAACGGCCTCGCCCGTTCTGGTCGCGGCGGACCTGCTGGCCCAGGCTGAGCACGATCCCGACGCGCAGGCCATCGCCGTCCTGATCGGCGACTACGACGTGGCGGCGCTGCAACGCGAAATCCGCTCGCAGACCGCGGAATTGCCCCGTCGCGCCATCATCGAACAATCGCTGAAGGCCAAGGGCGCGTTGATTCGCGTCAACTCGGTGGAAGAAGCGCTGGCGCTGGCCGAGCAGAAAGCGCCCGAGCATCTGGAACTTCTCATCCGCGACGCGCAGACCCTGGCGCGGCGCGTGCGCAATGTCGGCGCGGTGTTCGTCGGGCCCTACACCCCCGAGTCCATGGGCGACTACGCCGCCGGCCCCAACCACACGCTTCCCACGGGGGGGACGGCCCGGTTCTTCTCTCCCTTGTCCGTCTGGTCGTTCCTGAAAACGAGCCACGTGCTCGAGTGCTCGAAGAAAGGCTTCGAGGCGCTGGCCGAAACCGTCACGACCCTGGCGGACGCGGAAGGCTTCGGCGCCCATGCGGCGGCAGTCCGCAGGCGCCTGACACGTTGAACGGAAGGGAAAAGAAATTCTATCTGGCAACGAAGTGCCAGGGGAACAAACACAAGGAAACAACACCATGACTGAGAGTGCGTTACGTCTTCGTCCTTTTCTGCCCGCCTTACAGGGCTACACGCCCGGCGAACAGCTCGCGGGAAAGAACATCATCAAACTCAACACGAACGAATGCCCCTATCCCCCGGCGCATCGGGTGGTCGAGCGCGCGCAGGAGTCCCTGAAGTCGCTGCGCCTCTACCCGAACCCGGGAAGCGACACATTGCGTGAAGTCCTGGCCAATTACCACGGCCTGAAACCCGAGCAGATCCTGGTGGGCAACGGGTCCGACGAAATCCTGCGTCTGCTGGTCCACGCCTTCATCGGTCCGAACGACCGCATCGCGATGGTGGACCTGACCTACAGCCTCTACCCGGTCCTCGCGGCATCGTTCGGCGGCGGGGCGTCGGTCTATCCCCTCGGCGAAAACTACGAACTGCCCGAAGCCTTTTTCGACGCGCCCGAACCAATTCTCTTCCTCGCCAACCCGAACCCGCCGATCGGCATTCTCTACTCGCGCGAGGAAGTGGCGCGCCTGTGCCGGAGTCGTCAGGACCGGCTGGTCGTGATTGACGAGGCGTATGCGGATTTTGCGCCCCGCGACTGTGTGAGCCTTCTGAACGATTTTGAGAACCTCGTGGTCACGCGGACCTTCTCGAAGTCCTACTCACTGGCCGGGATGCGGCTGGGGTACCTGATGGGGCATCCGGCGCTGGTGGCGGAGCTGATGAAGCTCAAGGATTCGTACAACCTGAACCGGGTCGCCCAGGAAGCCGCGATCGGCGCGATCGAGGCGTGTGGCGAAATGCGCGTCAACGCCCGCAGGATCGTCGAGACGCGCGGTCACACGGTGCAGGCACTCAAAGAACTCGGCTATCGGGTCCCCGAATCGCAAGGCAACTTCGTCTTCGCCATCCACCCCGACGCCCGGGCGCACTTTCTGGCCCTGCGCGAGCGGGGGATTCTGGTGCGTTACTTCGATGTGCCCCGTCTGAGCAATGGCATGCGTATCTCCATCGGAACGCCCGAAGAAATGCAAACCCTCATTGCAGCCCTGAAGGAGATCCTGAAATGACCGAGAAAACCGGTGAACGGGTGGCAGCCGTCGAGCGCGTCACCAAGGAGACCCAACTGAAAGTGCGGTTGAACCTCGACGGGAAGGGTGTTTTCTCGGGCCGTATCGGGGTGCCGTTCCTCGAACACATGCTCGATCTGCTGGCGCGCCACGGGATGATGGACCTGGCCATCGAGGGACAGGGGGACACCCACATTGACCCGCACCACACGGTCGAGGATCTGGGCATCGTCCTGGGCCAGGCGCTCGCGCAGGCGCTGAGCGACAAGCGGGGCATCGGGCGTATGGGCTACGCCTACGTGCCGATGGAGGAAACCCTCGCCCGGGCGGTGCTGGATGTGTGCGGGCGGCCCTACCTGCAATTCAACGCGGAGATTCCGGCGGAACGCATCGGCGACTACGAATCGGAACTGACCGAGGATTTCTTCCGAGCCGTGGCCATGAACGCCGGGCTGACGCTCCACCTCGAACTGCTCTACGGCAAGAACAGCCACCATATCGTCGAGGCGCTCTTCAAGGCCTTCGCCCGGGCCCTGCGCCAGGCCGTCGCAC
The DNA here is from genome assembly GCA_035353095.1 of Candidatus Sumerlaeota bacterium. Lineage (GTDB taxonomy): Bacteria > Sumerlaeota > Sumerlaeia > UBA8349 > UBA8349 > DAOPYU01. The sequence continues at coordinate 4,385 of DAOPYU010000130.1, forward strand.
GCGACGCGCGCGAGCAGGGGGTCCCCTCGACCAAAGGGGTGCTGTAAACCCGAAAACAGAACCAACCGTTGTTGATCCGTCTGATCTGACCTAGCCGACGGATACGGCCAAAACGAAATAACGAGAATGGGGAACACCATGACCAACACGCGTAAAACAACCTTGCTCCTGATCCTGGACGGCTGGGGGTTCGCCGAACCCACCTACCCGCCGGACCAGAACGCCATCGCCGTGGCCAATCCGCCCTTCTGGAAGAACCTGTGGGCCAACTGGCCCCACACCCTCATCGGGTGCAGCGGCAACGCCGTAGGGCTGCCCAAGGGGGTCATGGGCAACTCGGAAGTGGGGCACCTGAACCTGGGCGCCGGACGCGTGGTGTGGCAGGAAATCGCCAAGATTGACCACGAAATCGAAGTGGACGGCCTGATGAGCCGCAAGGAACTGACGCAGGCGATCGAGAAGGCCCGCGACAACGGCACGTGCCTCCACCTCATGGGCCTGGTCAGCGATGGCGGCGTCCACAGCATGGACCGCCACTACTTCGCCCTCCTGCGTCTGGCGAAAAAACTCGGCATGCCCGCCGACCGCGTGATGTTCCACTGTTTCCTCGACGGACGCGACACCCCGCCGCGCAGCGGCAAGGGGTATGTCGAAGCGCTCGAAAACACGATGCGGGAAGAAAACCTGGGCCGCATTGCCATGGTCAGCGGCCGTTACTGGGCGATGGACCGCGACAAGCGCTGGGACCGTGTCAAGCGCGCCTACGACGCCATGGTGCGCAACGAGGCGGACCACCGCGCCACCTCGGGCGTGGATGCCGTGCAGCAGGGGTACGACCGCAACGAAAACGACGAATTTATCGCGCCCACCCTCATCAATGACGCGTCCGGCCAGCCGGTCGGGCGCATCCGCACGGGCGATCAGGCGCTGTTCTTCAACTTCCGCCCCGACCGCGCCCGCCAGATCGCCCATGCCTTCGTGGACGATACGTTCGACGGTTTCGAGCGCGACGAAACGTTGAAAATCGAACTGACCACGATGACCCGTTACGAATCGGGCCTGAAGGCCGCCGTGGCCTTCCCGCCCCGCGACATCGCCAACACCCTGGGCGACGTCGTCTCACAGGCGGGCCTGCGCCAGCTGCGCATCGCCGAGACGGAAAAGTATGCCCACGTCACCTACTTCTTCTCGGGCGGACGCGAGACGGAATTCGACGGTGAGGACCGCATCCTGGTGCCCTCGCCCAAGGTGGCCACCTACGACCTGCAACCCGAGATGAGCCTGCCCGAAGTGGCCGAAAAACTCGAAGCGGCCATCCGCTCGGGCCAGTACGACCTGATCGTCTCGAACTTCGCCAACGGCGACATGGTGGGCCACACGGGCTTCCTGGACGCGGCGGTCAAGGCTGCGGGCGCCGTGGACGCCGCTCTGACGCGCGTCCTCACCGCCATCCAGGACAAGGGCGGTTCGGCCCTCATCACCGCCGACCACGGCAACTGCGAAAACATGTGGAACTTCGAGGAAAACTGCCCCCACACGCAGCACACCACCACCCCGACGCCGTGCGTGGTCATCGGCGCGGGGCTTCAGGGAAAAGCGCTGCGTGAGGACGGGTGCCTGGGCGATGTGGCCCCCACCATCCTGCAACTCATGGGCCTCGAGCAGCCCGAAGACATGACGGGCCAGAGCCTGTTGAGGAGAGACTGATGAGCCTGTATGTGAACGGCGAACCCCTGGACGAAATCGAAATCACCCGCGAGGCGGAGCGGCTGCGCCCCTACTACGAAGAGGTCTTTCACGAGCAACCCGCGGAAGCCCAGGAGCAACAACTCCTGGAGTGGGCGCGAGAGAACGTCATCGAGCGCGTCCTGCTCCAGCAGGCCGCCGTGCGCGACCCCGAGCCGCTCGAAGACGCAGCCGTCGAAGAGGCCTACCAGACCCTCCTGCAGGACCACGGCGGACGCGAGCAGTTCTACCAGCACCATGAACTGGCTCTCGAAAAGGAACCGGAAGTCAAGGACGACATCCGCAGGCACATGCTGCTGAAACTGAAACTGGACAAGATCGCGACGGAAGCGGTGGAACCCGGTTCCGGAGACGCCCAGCGCTACTACGAAGAACACCGCGACGAATTCGTCGTGCCCGAGACGGTCCACGCCGCGCACATCATCAAACAGGTGCGCCCGGGCCAGGATCCCAAGGCCGTCGAGGAAGAACTGCTCCAGGTTCTCAAGAAGATTCGCAACAACGCGGACTTTACGGAAATGGCGCAACAACACTCCGATTGCCCGGATGGCGGGGGTGATCTGGGGTTTTTCCCCCGGGGCCAGATGGTCGAATCCTTCGAGGAAGTTGTCTTCAACCTCGAACCGGGCGGCGTCAGCAATGTTTTTCGTACCGAATTCGGCCTCCACATCGCAAAGGTTTTCGAAAAACGGGAGTCTGAATTGCGTCCCTTCGAGTATGTGGAGGAGAGCATTCAGGACCGGCTGCGCGAGGAAGCCAATCAGGAGGCGATCGAACGATTCATTGACGGGGAACGCGAGAAAGCCACCCTTGAAGAACGGGCCGACGATTGAACGGAGATAAAGGGGCTGGTCGAAACCCCAAACCGAAGCGCAACGAATAAAAGGATGGCCGCATGGAAGAACGCGGAAAAACAAAAGATACTGAAATCGGAATTCCCGTCGGGGCAGGACGCATTCTCCTGGCCGACGATGAGGAGGTCTTTCTCCATTCGACCGCCGACCTGCTGCGGGAGGCGGGATTCGAGTGCGACTGTGCCCCGGACGGTCCCACAGCCATCCGCCTGCTGACCGAACAGGCATACGACCTCTTCATCTGCGATATCCGCATGCCCGGCAACAGCGGACTGGATCTGATCGGCGATCTGCCGGAATCGGCTCAGGGCCTGCCGGTCATCCTCGTCACGGGTTACCCGTCGGTGGACACCGCCGTGCAATCCCTGAAACTCCCGGTCACGGCCTACCTGACCAAACCCCTGGACTTTGAGCGATTGCTCGAACAGGTACGCCCCCTGATCGGGGTTCGCCACGCGCAGCGGGTCGTGCGGCAATTGCGCGACCACATGCGCAACTGGGCGCAGGACCTGGACTGTTTCGAGAAAATGTTCACCCTGTCCTGCCATCGGATGCCCACCCAGCATCCGGGAACAACCGGGCCCAGTCCGTCCGACCCCCGACAGAATCTGGCCCTGTTTGTGGACCTGACGGTCCAGAACCTCATGAAAGCGCTCCTGAGCGTTCGCGATCTGGTCGAGGGGTTGACAAGAGAGCAACAACGCGAACACTGCTGTACGCACATGAACTGCCCCCGACTCGACCTGCTGGGGGACGTGCTGGCCGAAACCGTGCAAGTCCTCGAGAACACGCGGGAAGAATTCAAGTCCAAAAGTATTGGAGATTTGAGAAAGAAACTGGAACAGATCATAGGGAACTAATTTCTTGACGTTGGTCATGCAAGAGGATATAGAGTCATCCGAGAGAGGGATGTGAGAATCAGGTTCTCACAAAGGGCCACCAGTGGGGTGGTCTGTCTTGCCGGACTGCTGGAAGGCTAGTAAGGCGAAGGCGCAAGAGGGATCGGACCGATTCTGGCCGGTATCGTTGCGCTTTCTTTTTTGAAGAGAAGCGCCTTATTAGTTTTGCGAGACTGCCTGGGCAGTATCAAAAACAGGCGGAAAAACACCCGGGGTATCCCCAATGGAGCGGTGTCCTCGCCCGGAAAGAGTGATGGAATGACAGACCATCTGGAAAGTTTTCAACACAAACCGTTAGCGTTCCCAGCCCCGCCCCAACCGGGAGGGCGCATCCTGATCGCCGACGATGAACCGGCCTTTCTGCAAACCATCACCAGCCGTTTGCAGAAAGCGGGGTTCGAATGTGTCAACGCGCTGGACGCAGAAACGGCTTTCGAACTGCTGCGCGAGGAAGAATTCGACCTGTTGATCTCCGACATCCGGATGCCGGGCAACGACCACCTCGAATTCATTCAGAAAGTCCGAACTCTGGCCGAGCAGATTCCCATCATCCTGGTCACCGGTAATCCCACCCTCGAATCGGCCGTCGAATCGGTTCGATTACAGGTGGTCGCCTATCTCATCAAGCCCTTCAGCCACGACATCCTGATCGAGGAAGTGACCTCTGCCATCAGCATGCGGCGCCTCTTTCAGGCCGTCCGGCGCCTGCGCGCGCGGGTTGAAGACTGGAACCTGGACCTCGAACAACTGATTCCCCAGCCATACGCGCCAGGAGGTGACCCGCAGGTGTCAGGCGCCTCCTGGCAGATGGGGTCCCAACTCCTCACGCCCCAGAATGGCTGCGTCACCGTGAACTCCTTTCTGGACCTGACCTTCCAGAACATCCTGAACTCGCTGATGGATATCCGCAGCCTCACCGCCAAGATCTCGGTGGAACACAACCTGGGAGAGGCCTGCCATCTGCTCAACTGTCCCCGGTTGTCGCTTCTGATGGAGTCGCTCGTCGAGACCATCGAGGTGCTCGAGAAAACCAAAGGCGCATTCCGCTCGAAAGACCTGGGAAACCTGCGCAAGAAACTGGAAACAATCGTGAACAGCACAAAAGGCTTGACGGGGAGCGCCCCTTTGGCGTAAAGTGTCAATACTGGCTTTTTCGAAACTTGAAAAGCCACCTGGAAAGTGGACCATCGAGTGTTGACCGGATGGTCCGCCTTGTCGTGCAGGAACCGGATCTGTAAGACGAAGGCGCAAGTGAATTCCTTGCCGAGACAAGCGAACTCATTTGCGCTTTTTTATTTCTCCCGCCCTTGTCGGTCCAACGGTCGGGAAATTTCTGTGGTTCGAGAAGCCTGTTGAAGAAAAATGAGCAAATGACGTCGCTTATTGTACGCCTCCTTCCTCAAACCCGTGTAAGCGTATGATATCCCTCCCGAAGTCAATGTTCACAATCGTTCGACAGGCTTCTCGAACCATCAGGGGGCGGAAACGGGGCACCCCCCGGCGCGAGAACGGGAAATCGTGTCAGAATCTCCCCCATCGGAACCCTTTTCGCTTGCGGGAATCTTCGCGTCAGGGATAATGATGGGAATTTTGCGAGTGGGATTCTGACGGATGGTTTCCATAAACAGCACCAGGCAATCCAGCCAGCTATTCAACGTCCGGACCGGGCATCTCGGTGAGGTCTCCGAAGAGGCCAAAACCTACCATCGAATCGTTCCCGATATTCTTCTCTCCCTGGACCGGGTGGACTTTGATGTCTATGCCTATGAACACGCCGGACGCCTGACCCTGATCGCCCGGGCCGGGCATTCGCTCCCCTTTCAGGTCCGGAACGATATCCATTACCGGGTAGCCCCCCGAAAACGCTATTATGTGCGGGGCGATCAACTCGACCAGTTCCTCCAGGCGCAGGAAAACCTGATCGGGGACCTCCTCGACAGTTCCCGATTTTCCCTCGAGGCCAAATGCGATATTCTCCACAATCATACGGCGCTTCTCTCGCTGCGCCTTTTCGAGCGCCCCTCGGCGCTGGCCATTGAAGGCCAGAAACGCAACATCGCCCGCATGGTGCATTTCACCCTCAAGACCCCCGTCGCCCTCGAAAACCTCCTGCGCCTCACCTCACACGATTATTATACCTACACCCACTGCGTCAACGTCGGCCTCTACTCGCTCTGGCTGCTTTCCCACACCATGCCGATGGTCAACCAGGACCCGTATCGCCTGGAGCGAATCGCCTGCGGGTTTTTCCTGCACGACATCGGGAAGACCCTCATTGACCTGAAAATCCTCAACAAACCCGAGGAACTCACCGAGGCGGAATGGCGGGAACTCTTCAAGCACCCCCATATGGGGCAGGAACTGTTGAAGACCGAGAACCAGATCACCCCGGAAGCCGCCGTCATCGTCGGACAACACCACGAGCGGATGGACGGCTGCGGGTACCCGGACGGCCTGAAGGGCGAGGACATCCATCCTTTCGCCCGCATCTGCGCCCTGACCGACACCTACGACGCC
>DAOPYU010000131.1:0-10394 GCA_035353095.1 Candidatus Sumerlaeota bacterium
TCGCGACCCGGCAGCTGGCGGGCGGTCTCTTTGATGTCCGTTTCATGCGCCCTGGGAAATAGAGCATTTGCCCAAAAGAATCTTCAGTATCCCCAAGGCGAATTTCCAGAGTCGTCTTGCGCGGGAATGACGGATGGTCAATTGGGTCCCCCGCGCCAAAGTAAATGCCATCCGTATTGGGTCGGATTGACTATTCAATACATTCCTGAAACAGGCGAGCGGCATGTATTGTTTGTGAAGAATTAGCCAATCAGTTCAAAATTCATGGACGGGACGAAAACGTGAACAAAATGTGCGAAAAAGTGGGCCCAAACGGGTCAATTTAGCTGCCCGCACGTAAAGATTTCCCTTTTCGGTTTGCTTTCATGTCTCTCACGGAAGGCTTATTTTTGAGGGGTTATCTGGTTCTCTTTTTGGTCGGGGCGGTGGGACTCGAACCCACGACCCTCGGCTCCCAAAGCCGATACGCTAGCCATCTGCGCTACGCCCCGATGTATGACGGTGAACCGGTTGAGTGACCTCCCGATTGGGAGAAGACGGGTGAACCGGTTCTTCGCACCCGGCCGGCAAGACCGGGGCGGAAGGTTCCAGAGGATATATCGAATCCGGGGGATTTGTCAACCGTCGCTTGGGGCCGGGGTGTCGAATTTGTGGCAAAGGGGAGGATGAATCGAGAGAGAGCCGACTCCGATTTTCTTCGGACCCGAGGGGGAAAAAGTGCTTGAGGCGTCGGGGTCTGCCCGGTAGCATGAGGCGGTTTGTTCGAATGGGGCGGGATGAGTCAAAAAGAACGACGATGGATTTCAAGCGTGGGGACGGGCGACCGGGCGATGTTACTGCGGCTGCATATCGAAGATCTGGCGATTATTGACGCGTTGACGTTGGATTTCACGGACGGCTTTACGGCCCTGACGGGTGAGACCGGGGCGGGAAAGTCCATCATATTGGGCGCGTTGAATCTGGTGATGGGCGAGCGGGCCAGCAGCGACGACGTGCGCACGGGGTGCGAGTCGGCGGTGGCCGAGGCGCTGTTCGATGTGTCGGCCTGTGCGCGGTTGCGGGATCTGCTGGCCGAGTGGGGGCTTCTGGAAGGCGACGTCGTCTTGCCGACGGGTGTTTTCGGAAAGAAACGTCCGGGAACGCCAAACGGTCCCGTGGATCTGGTTCTGCGGCGCGAGATCGGCGCGCAGGGGCGCAGCCGCTGCCTGGCGAACGGACGGATGGTGACGCTGGCGCAGTTGCGCCAGATCGGCGACCGGCTGGTGGACCTGCATGGGCAGCACCAGCATCAGTCGCTCTTACGGGTGGAAACTCATCGCGAGATTCTGGATGGATTCGGGGACGGGGAGCACGTCCGGGCGCTGGGAGAGTATCGCGCATTGTTCGAGCGGTATTCCGCCGTGGTGGCGCGGTTGCGGTCGCTTAATCGGGACGAGCGGGAAATCGAGCGACAGAAGGGGGTACTCGAGTATCAGCTGCGCGAGATTTCCGAGGCGGAATTGACGCCGGGTGAGGATGCGGTGCTCGACGAGGAGCGCCGGCGTCTGACGCACGCCGAGGCGTTGAAGCACAATGCCACGGAAGCGAACGATCTGTTGTACGAGGGGGAGAACTGTCCGGCGGCGGTGGCGGACCTGGTGGCGCAGGTCGCCGCGCTGGCGGCGGAGTCGGTACGGCTCGATCCCTCGCTGGGCGCCGTGGCTGAACGGCTCGAAGCGGTGCGTGCCGAGGTGGACGATCTGGCGGCGACCTTGCGTTCGTACGCCGAGGATCTCGAACACGACCCGGAACGGTTGAGCGAGATCGAGGACCGTCTGCATCTGATCCGCCAGCTCAAGCGCAAGTATGGCGGCACGATCGAGGAGATTCTGGAAAAAGCCGGTCAGTTCGAGCGGGAATTGCACACGCTGACGCATGGGCGCGAGGAGCAGGAGCGGCTCGAGGCCGAGCGCGCGCAGCTCGAACGGGAGGTGGCGCAGGCGGCCGAGCGGTTGTCCGCGAAGCGCCGCGAGACGGGTGAACGGTTTTCCAAGGGTTTGCAGCGGCAGCTGAAGGACCTGGAAATGACCGCCGTGCGGTTCGAGGTGCGGCTGGATCGTGAAGAGTCGGGGGGCAAGCCATTGGTGTCTGAAGACGGTGACGAAGCGGGTGATTCCCGGCACGAGCCGTCGAAAGCGGGGGATTGTCTGCTTTTCCCCGACGGGAAGCGATACCGGGTTCACGACTACGGAGTGGATCTGGTCGAGTTTCTGTTCAGTCCGAACGTGGGTGAGGCGCTCAAGCCCTTGCGCAAGATTGCGTCCGGGGGCGAGTTGTCGCGTATCATGCTGGGGCTGAAGGTGCTCCTGCGTAGTCAGGATCAGGTGCCGACGCTGATTTTCGATGAGATTGACACGGGGATCAGCGGGCGGACCGGCACGGCGGTGGGCGAGAAGATGGCCGATCTGGGCGGGCGGTACCAGGTGGTGTGCATCACGCACCTGCCCCAGATTGCGGCGCGGGCGGCGCACCACTTTGTGGTACGCAAGACGCAGCAGAAGGGACGCACGCTTACGCGGGTCGAACGGCTCGACACGGTCGAACGTCAGGCCGAGATTGCGCGTCTGCTGGGGGGCGAGCCGGATTCGGCCATTGCCCGGCGCCACGCGAGCGAACTGCTGGCCGCCGGAAAAAGGTCTGCATGACTCGGATGTGTCTGGGATGCTGATGGGGGCTGACTCGATCTACAGGTGACTGAGCAGGAGCATCAGCAGTCCGCACCCGACGGGCAATGAAATGTTGTCGTCCACACGAGTGGGGAAGAATTCGAGGATCGAGGCCGCGAACGCACCCGCGAGGGCCACGGACGCAGGGAGACCGAACTGCCCGGCGCCGAGAAGAAGCGCGACTGCGACGTTGGCGAGAAAGCCACCGAGTGTCCCTTCAACGCTCTTGCGCCCGTTGAGAAGTTTGTGGCGGCCGAGCGTCTTCCCCGTGATCGCGGCGGCGCTGTCCCCCACGGCCAGATAGACCATCGCCAGCCGGGCGATGGACTTGTCCGGAATCAGGAGCGTGGTCAGGCAGCATCCGATCAGGAGGAGCGTGGAAGCCGTCAGGTGACTGCGCTCTTTTTCTTTCCAGAGCATGGGGATTCGAGTCTGGATGAAACGGTTCAGCTTCTCGTTTTGCAACCGGACCCCGTCGAGAGCCAGGACCAGCGAGGTGAGCGAGAAGATGAGGACCAGCGCCGTGGGGCGCTCAATAAAGCCGTAGAAAAACGGCGGCAACAGACCGCCGCCCATGTGCCAGAGGTGCCGCATCAGGTCCTGTCGCGCGAGAGGCATGAGAAGGCTCCTGTGATAAGAAAAAGGGACGGGATAACAGGATTTACGGGATGAAGGTTCGATCGGTTTATCCTGTAAATCCTGTTATCCGGTCCTCCCTGAAATTGTTCCATCTGCAGCAGGAAAATCTACGCTATTCTGAGAGATCCACTTCCATTTCAGTCCTGTCCGGAAGTATCGTCCATTCCCAGCATTTCCAGCAACTGTTTTTCATCCAGAACGGGGACACCCAGCGATTCCGCTTTTTCGAGTTTGGAACCGGCCTCCGCGCCCGCCACGACGTAGTGGGTTTTTTTTGATACGGAACCGGAAACCCTTCCCCCCGCGTCTTCGATGCGCTTCTGGGCTTCCGTGCGGGTGAGGGTTTCGAGCGTTCCGGTCAGGACGAAGGTCTTCCCCGCGATCGGGTTGTCCGTTGCGGCGCGTTTTTCCTCGCGCGCCTGGCGGGCGGCGTGTTCTGTCCCGGTCAGCGCCATCGGCAGCCCGAGTTGCCGCAGGGTCTCGATCTCGGCGCGGTTTTCCGCCTGATCGAAGAAGGTGACGATGCTCTCCGCCACGATGCCGCCAATGCCTTCAACCGCCTGCAACTGATCGGCGTCGGCGGCTATCAGGGCGTCGAGGGAACCGAACGCCTGCGCCAGGTCGTTCGAGGCGCTTTGCCCCACGTGGCGGATGCCCAGCGCAAAGAGAAACGCGCCGAAGGGACGCTGCTTGCTGCCTTCTATTTCGTTGATAAGGTTTCCGGCGGATTTCTTGGCCATCCGTTCGAGCGCCGCCACGCGGGGCACGTCGAGACGGTAGAGATCGGAGAACTTATGGACCAGGCCGGACTCCACCAACTGGTCCACGAGTTTGTCCCCGATTCCCTCAATGTCCATCGCGTTGCGTCCGCCGTAGTGGAGGATACGTTCCTTGATCTGGGCCGGACACGTCAGGTTTTCGCATCGTACCGCCACTTCTTCTTCGCTCACGACCAGGGGTGCTCCACACTCGGGACATCGGGTGGGGAACTCATAGGGGACTTCCTCTCCCGTCCTCAGGTGTTCGAGAACGCGCGTCACCTTCGGGATGATGTCCCCCCCTTTCTCGATCACCACCTGGTCGCCCACGCGGATGTCCTTACGGGCGATTTCGTCGCGGTTGTGGAGCGTGGCGCGGCTGACCGTGGTGCCGGCCAGAAAGACCGGCTCGAGGTTGGCCACCGGCGTGACGGCGCCGGTACGGCCCACCTGAATGTCAATGGACTGGACGCGCGTGACGGCCTGTTCGGCGGAAAACTTGTAGGCGCAGAGCCACCGGGGCGACTTGGCCGTCGTGCCCAGTTCGCCGTGGAGTGTGCGGTCGTTGACCTTGACGACCAGGCCGTCGGTCTCGTAGGGCAACTGTTTGCGCCTCTCCTCCCACTCGGCGATGATGTCGAAAATCGCCTCGACGCCGGGACAGAGCCACCGGGTGGGATTGACCGGGAAACCGAGGCTCTCCAGGTGTTTGAGCAACAGGTCCTGGGTCGAGGGAAGGTCGTACTGTTCGGCCAGCCCGACCGCGTAGGCGAAAAAGCGCAGGGGACGGCGCGCCACAACGCGTGGGTCGAGCAGTTTGAGCGATCCCGCGGTGGCGTTGCGCGGGTTGGCGAACGGTTCGAGACCCTCGGTGTCGCGCTGGGCGTTCATTTTCTCAAAGGCCGCGCGCTCCATGTACACCTCGCCGCGCACTTCAAGCGCTGCGCCCGCCGGAGCGCCCCACGCGCCGAGGCGGCGCGGAATCTGGGGCAGCGTGAGCAGGTTGCGCGTGATGACGTCACCCGTCGTGCCGTTACCGCGCGTGGCGGCGTAGTCGAGCGCGCCGTCCCGGTACACCAGCGTGGCCGAAACGCCGTCTATTTTGAGTTCCACCTCGTACTCGATCGGTTCGGAGGTTCCCAGCAGACGGCGAATCCGGTTGTCGAACTCGCGCAGTTCCTCGGTCGAGTACGTGTTGCCGATCGAGAGCATGGGGACGGCGTGGCGGATGGTCTCGAAGCCTTCCGAGGGGGCCTCGCCGACACGACGCGTGGGGGAGTTGGGCGAGGCAAAATCCGGATTGCGCCGTTCGAGTTCCTCGAGTTCCTGGACGAGGAGGTCGTACTCGCGGTCGGTGATTTCCGGCGCGGCGTGGTCGTAGTAGGCCGCGTTGTGGCGGTTGATTTCTGCCTCGAGTCGGCGCATCCGGTCCCGGACCGAATGCGCATCCCCGGGCGGTTCGGGCGTTTGTGCCGGCGTCGGCTTGGGTTCCGGCGTTTTTTGCTTCTCAGGGGTTTTCTTCGGAGACGGCTCAATCGGGGAGTCGCCAAAAAGATCCGGTTGTTCCATACGGTCGAGTCACCTGGCCTTTCCGGGGAAACGGAGGGGGTGTTATCCTTCTTTCTCCTGATCGAGCGGAGAGGACATTTCGGCATTCAGGAGCGCCTGTTTCTCCGCTTGCAGCACCCGCCAGGTGTAATGCCCCAGAAGCGGGACGACTCCGGCCAGGGTGGCGCAGGTGAGCCACAGGGACCCCCATATCTGTGTCAGCAGGCAGAAGTAGCCCAGCGCGCCGCTGGCCACATAATAGGGCAGATGGAACGCCAGCAGTTTCTCGTGCTGCTCGCGCCATCCCCGGGCCACCAGCATCCGCTGGTACAGGTGTTCGCGGTGCGCCTTGAAGACGTTCTCTCCCCGCAGGCTGCGCCGGACCAGCGTGAGCAGAACGTCGTAGAGATAGAGGCTCAACGGTAACAGGAAGGCGACAAAACGGGCTGGGTTTCCTTTGCTGGCCACCACGGCCAGCAGGGCCAGCAGTACCCCGAGCGGCAGGCTGCCCGAGTCGCCCAGAAAGGTCCGGGGGCGCGGAAAGTTCCACGGCAGAAACCCCAGAATCGCGGCCGCGATCAGCAGGAAGGGGGAAAGGGAGTCCCAATTGCTGTCGGGGAGGGACAGAGTCATCAGAGCATACCAGCCGAGCGCGTTCAGGGCGAAAACGCCCGACTGGCCGTTGACGCCGTCCATGAAATTGAATGCGTTGGTGAAGAAAAGGGTCCAGAAGAACACAAAGAGGAGACCCAGCCAGGAACCGAAGAACCCGAAGACAGGACCGCTGTCATTGTGCGGAATCTGTCGGGTGGCCCAGACGGCCAGGGCGGAGAGTACAAACTGTCCGGCGAGTTTCGGCAGGGCATCCAATGCCAGAATGTCGTCTATCAGTCCCAGAAACATCCCCCAGACCAGCAGGGCAAACGTCACCCACAGGGCGGTGACCGGCAGATCCGGCAACAGGCGGGGGGCGTCTTCGAGACCGAGAGACCCCGCCACACTCGTGGTCAGAAGAAGCGAAAGACAGATCCCGATCCCCCCGACCTGCGGAGTGGGGATGCTGTGCGAACTGCGTTCGACCGGATGGGCCAGCAGGTCGAGACGCCGGGCCACGGCGATGGCGATCCGGGTCAGGACCAGCGAAAGAACAAAGGTTCCCGAACAGAGGAACAGATATTGTTGCGTGGTTGAGGACATGCGTGTTTCCTTCACAAGGAGTTTTCCCGGAGAAAACCGGAACTGTGATACGGGAGACGACTCCGGGCGGTATCATATCGCAGTGGGGAAGTGGGGGAAAGATCAAAAGAATTATAAGCCGATATTTTATAAAAAGAGGACCGAAACCGGGGGGGCGCTTGTTTGTTGCGGCGCTCGCGTTTCAGGCGTTCTTTCATCGTTTCTCCTTGTGATGCGGGCATTTACTTTACACGAGTAAACATTCGGGCGCGTTTTTACTCTGTTTTTCGGTTGCGAAGACAGAGGGCTGATGGTATTCTCTAGAAAGCTGATAGTAGGGGGTATCCCTCACCCTCTTCGGAGGAGAAGGGCTTCGCATGCCGGTTGTGTCTTTCGAAAATTTTGGGCGGGGAAAAGGGTCTGTCTGCCGACGGGTTGCGCGAAGTCGTGGGGTAGGGGGAACACCAAGGGCGGAAATTTTGAAGGAGGGAACGGGATTATGAAGCAGGGAGAAGGAAGACGCAGGATCGGGTTTACCTTGATCGAGTTGTTGATCGTGGTGGCGATTATCGCCATTCTGGCGGCCATCGCGGTTCCCAATTTCCTCGAGGCGCAGGCGCGCGCCAAGATCTCGCGGGCGCAAGCCGACATGAAGTCCGTTTATACGGCGTGCATGTCTTATCAGGTGGACAATGGGGTCATGTTCCCCGACAACAACGATTCGGGGGCCGTTCCGACTCCGCCCGGACGCAGTGGGTTGACTTTTTCCGCGGAGAATAAAGGGGTGTCGCCTGACGTGAAGTTTGCCGGAGGCGCGGATCAGGCCTGGTATGAAACCTTCTACACCTTCGTTGCTTTCTCACCGTTGACCACGCCGGTGGCCTACATGAATGCTTCTCCCAAGGATCCGTTCAGCAAGGTCATGCCGCTGGGGTTCGATACGTATGAGGAAAATAGTGTCGTGTTGTACTCGGTTTTCTTCAGCGCCGGTCCGGACGTTACGGATGGCGACTGGTACCGCGGCAGCGACACGGCTGCGGCGAATCATAATCAGTCCGTTCCCTACGACGCGACCAATGGAACCAAGAGCCGGGGCGACATCTGGCGTTCGGTGCAGGTGAAGAACATGAATACTTACAAGTTGCACTACGGCGAAATTTTCTATTAACCGTTGCGGGGCTTGGTGAGGGGGAATCCCCTTGTAGTCAGGGCCGAAAAGGTGAACCGCCGGGAACGCTTTCGAGCGAATTCCGGCGGTTTATTTTTATGAATGGAAGGGCTATTCTACCGTTTCATCCTAAAAACCGCAGTTGAGGACAGAAACGAGTCTTTTGTTCATGTGTTATGGCGCGAAAACGGTTTGGGCTCCCTCACCTTTGGGGTGAGGGAGCTGACTACGCCCATCAGGAGATTGGCGCTTGTGGGAACCGCTTTCTCCCCCTGAAAATGGCCTTTCTGGGAGGGCGGGCGTCTCGCCCGCCTGAAAGAAAAACCGGAATAGAGACGTTCAACTGCTGTTTTCAGCCGTTTTGTCCCTTTTCATAGTCCGGGCCTTTATAGCGTTTGCCAAAAGGAATCAGCGAATGGGTTTTCTTTCCGGCTCAGCCTCTTTCCCGTCATTCCCGCGCAAGCGGGAACCCCGGGCCGGGACGTATCGGGCTGATTTTTCTTCCTTTTCGTCGTTCACATGACTCTGGATCCCCGCATTCGCGGGGATGACGACTCTGGAAAGCCGCCTTGGGGATACGGAAAATTCTTTTGGACAAATGCTCTATTGGTCCTGGGTGTCGGAGGAATCGGTTTCCCTCTTATCGAGGGGGTGGGGGAACAGGATCGGGCAGGCGTGAAGGGTGTGTTCGACGATGTGGACCTGCGGGTGGAGGGGTTCGAGCGGGTGGCAGGGAATTTCTTCCCCGCTTCCCAGGGGACAACGCCGAATGATCAGAAACGTCTCGTCATCCTCGGGTGAGTTGTGCTGCTGGTAGTCGCGCAGGGTTTTCTCGAGGGTTTGGCCGACTTTCCACGCCTGCTGGCCGTGCGACCGGCTGATTTCCCGGGCCAGTCGCCACTCGCCCAGTTCTTCGCCCGCCAGGTTCCGCGCCTCGGACAGACCGTCCGAGTAGAGCACGATCAGGTCGCCCGGGTTCAGCTCGAAACGGGCCATGATATACTGGGCGGGCACATTGATCCCCAGCACCGGCCCGTGCGCGGGCAGGAAGGTGGTTTTCCCCGGACCCGTCACGAGGATGGGAGGCGGGTGGCCGGCACACCCCGCCGTGACATGTCCGGCGCGCGAGTCCACCACGGCATAGGCCATCGTCACCAGAATGGGCGGGTCGAACTGTTCCTCGAGCAATCCCTTGTGGATGAACTCCAGAGCGCTCGGGGGATGGTGGAAAATGTCGGAATCGGGGTGGAGCATCTGGTGGGCATGGATGAGTTCGCGGATCACCACCGTCACCATCGCGGCCCCCACGCCATGTCCGGCCACATCGGCCAGGTAGAGCGCCACCTTCTCGTCGGGCAGGGGCAGCACTCCGAAAAAGTCGCCCCCCATCCGTTCGCACGGGGAGTAGTAACCGAAGAAGTCCAGCCCCGCGATATGGGGAAATTCGGCCGGGAGCAGGCGGTTGTGGATGCGCTGGGCCTGTTGCAGGTCGGATTCGAGGATGCACTCCTGGTACTGGAGGCGGGCGTAGGCGTCCTTGAGCTGCTGGAGGCTGACCTCGAGTTCGGTGTTCTTGTGTTTGAGATCCGCCAGCAGTTGATCGCGCTGACGCGTCAGAAGGGAACGATCACCCGCGCGTTTGACGGCCAGGGAAAGCGCCGCGATCTCCGGGATGGGTTTGTCGAGAAAGTCAAATGCGCCCTGTTGGAGGGCGGCCTTGACATCGTCGCGCGATCCCATGCCGCTCAGGACGATCGTGACGATGTGGGGCCGCACCTTCTGGGCGGCTTTCAGGAGGGTCAGGCCGTCCATGCGAGGCATGGAAAGATCGGTGAGCAGAACCTCGAAATCCTGGTCCTGAAGCGCCTCAAGCGCTTCCAGACCATCGGCGGCCTGACTGCACAGGCACCCGTCCCGGCGCAGAACCTGCGTCACCGCCATGCGGATCATGTCATCGTCGTCCACCACCAGAACTCGCAGATTCTCCATACGAGACCTTTCGCGGAACCCCGCTGCGCCCGATTGAAACGAATCCCCACGGCGTGTTCGGCTTCGCTTGAAACGGCTACGATTTCTGTTACCCTACCACGTCCCCGCTTCCGAGTTCAAGACCTATTCATAGCCGTGTCAACGCATAATAGAAATGTCACCTGTTTGTGCATTTTAGAAATGTCACTTTGTCTTGGGATGTTGCCGCCCGGCTCTTGCCTTTTGTTTTTTCCGTTTTGGGTTCTGCTGCGCTGTATCTGAACTTTTGAATTCCCCTGCCTGTCTTCCCCCTTTTTACCTCGACAGACCCCGCCGCGCCTCCTATCATGCCTGTGCGGTGAACAAAACAAAAGACCGGGGCTGGCGCGACCCGCCAGACTTTCGGTCCGCCGCGCCGATTTTGACTGAAAG
>DAOPYU010000132.1:0-10384 GCA_035353095.1 Candidatus Sumerlaeota bacterium
ATTTGTATGATGCGAAGGGACACGCCTTAAAGCCCATTCTCAGTCAGGATATACGCGCCCTGACCGGCAAACAGTCCTTTGTTGCCCAGGCTCCGGTGACGCTGATTTACGTGGCCGATTTCAAAAAAATGGGTAATATTCCCGATGATGAGAAAGATTTTTATGCCGCGACCGACACGGGCTTCATCAGTCAGAACGTCTATCTGTCTGTGCGTCGGAGGGATTGGGCACGGTCGTGCGGGCGGGTTTCGACCGCGCGGCGCTCACCCAGTCGCTCAAACTGCGCCCGGCGCAGAAGATCATCCTGGTCCAGACGGTCGGGTATCCGAAACAAAAGAGTCAAGAGAAGTAGCCGTCTCCACCCGTTTCTCGCAGAATCGGTGAGAATTCCGTCAGATCCTTCTTCGAGTACGGTCAGATCGTATTGTGGCGGCCAATTCCGCTTGCCTTCGCCCACTCTTTCCTGATACAAATCAGGGGTCAAGCCCAGCCCCAGTTCCGGTTTTTTCCCTCGCTGGCTGTCAAGGCGAAGAAGGCAATTTCCGAAGTCAGGAGAACGATTTGTGAACCCCTCAATGACCATGACGGCCTTCCTTCTGTCCGTCCTGCTGGGTCTTTTTCCGGGCCTCTCCTCTGCCCGTGCCGCGCAGCCCGTTCCGGCTCCCGGCGCCAGGGAAGAAACGGCGGAGAAACCGTCGTCTGCTGAGGTCCTGACCCGCCTGCGGTTGGGCAACGCGCGCTTTTCCCTCGGGCAGAGCACCTTCAAGGGCATTGACGCCGCCCGCAGCCGGGAAACCGCCGAAAACGGACAGAAACCCATCGCCACCATCCTCTCGTGCAGCGACTCGCGCGTGCCGGTCGAGTACATCTTCGACCAGGGGCTGGGCGACCTCTTCGTTGTCCGCGTGGCGGGCAATGTCAGCGACACGGACGAGATCGGCTCGATCGAGTACGGGACCGAGCACCTCGGCACGCCCCTGCTGCTCGTGCTGGGCCACACGAAGTGCGGCGCGGTGACGGCGGTCGTCCAGGGCGATTCCGTGCATGGCAAGATTCCCCTGCTGGTGGACAATATCGGTCCCGCCGTTCAGACCGCCCGAGAGAAGAATCCCGGCCTCGATGAGAAAGACCTGATTTCCAAGGCGATTGAGGCCAATGTTTTTCGCTCGATCGAGGACATCCTGACCGGCAGCGGGATGGTGCGCGAACTGGTGAACGAAAAGAAACTGCGCGTCGAGGGGGCGATCTACGACATCGCGACCCGCGAAGTTCACTGGCTCGGCACCCACCCCGACCAGGCGAAGCTGCTGGCCACGCCCCTGAAGGAGGAAAAAGCGGGAGAGGGCCAGGCCGCCCCGGCCACTGGACACGCCCCCGTGGCGGAGGAAAAGAAACCCGCCGCGGAGCCCGAAAAAACAGTTCCCGCCCAAGAAGAGCAAAAGGAAGAACACAAAGAGGGGCCGACTGCAAGCCACTGAGCCGCCCGTTTTCCCCGTTGGCCTATCTATCCCGTTGAAGGAGTTCCCCCATGAAACAAGTCGTATCCATCATCCTCGGCGGCGGACGCGGCACCCGCCTCATGCCCCTCACGCGCGAACGCGCCAAGCCGTCGGTGGCCTTTGCCGGTCAGTACCGCCTGATTGACATCCCCATGTCGAACTGCATCAACTCGGGTATCAAGCGGATTTTCATCCTCACGCAGTTCCTCTCGGCCAGCCTCCATCGGCATATCAAGCAAACCTACCAGTTCGATCGTTTCAGCAACGGCGTGGTGGACATCCTCTCGGCCGAACAGACCATCTCGGGCGACGTGTGGTTCCAGGGCACCGCCGACGCCGTGCGCGCCACGCTCAACCACACCACCTACTACGACTCGTCTCAGACCCTGATCCTCTCGGGCGACCACCTCTACCGGATGGACTACTCGGAGTTTGTCCAGTTCCACCGCGAGAAACACGCCGACATCACGCTCGGCGTTTACCCGGTCCTGCGCTCCGAAGCGCACCACTTCGGCATCCTGCGGACCGGTCCGGACGGAGATGTTCAGGAGTTTCTGGAAAAACCCAAAGACCCGACGCAACTCGACCGCTTCGAACCTCCGCGTGAGTTTTACGAAGCCCGGGGACTCGATCCCCACCCCGACCATGTGCTCGGCTCGATGGGCGTTTATGTGTTCGAAACCCGGGTACTCGAGGACCTGCTCTGCAACACCACCTACAAGGACTTCGGCAAGGAAGTCATCCCCTCGGCCCTCGGGCGTTACCGCGTGGCCGCCTATCCCTTCACCGGCTACTGGCGCGACATCGGGACCATCCGCTCGTTCTACGAAGCCAACATCGAACTGACCCGCCACAACCCGGCCTTCCACCTCTACGCGCCCCGCTGGCCCATCCACACCATGGTCCGTCCGCTCACCCCCTCGCGCATCATTGGCTCGCAGATCAACGACAGCCTGCTGGGGCAGGGGACCTTCATCACCGGCGCCACCATCACGAACTCGGTTGTCGGCACGCGCGGTATTGTCGGGAAGGGATCGAAACTCTCCAACGTCGTCTTGCTCGGAGCCGACTTCTATGAAGGCGAGGAGGTCCTCAACCCCCGCTACCACCCCACGGGCAACCAGCCCAACCTGGGCATCGGCCAGAACTGTCAGATCGAAGGCGCCATCATTGACAAGAACGCCCGCATCGGCAACAACGTCGTCATCCGCGCCAAAGATGGCGCCGCCGACTTCGAGTCGCCCACCTACTGGATTCGCGACGGCCTCACCATCATCCCCAAAGGCGCCGCCGTTCCCGACGGAACGGTGATTTAAGTCGCGGAATGGACACCTGTTCGTGCCTTCGAGTCTTACGGGGAATTGTTTGCTGTGTTTTTTGTCTGACTCATGGAGGACGTAAATGCGTGGAATCAGAAAGATAAGAATAGAAGGATTCAGACGTTTACACGCTATTGATATTGAGATGCGTCCCCTGATGGTCATGATCGGCGCAAACGGGGTCGGTAAATCATCCCTCTTGGACTCCATATCTCTTCTGTCCGCGTCTGCCGCAGGAGGCATGAATAAAACCCTCAGTGACATGGGGGGAATCGCCGATATTTGTACGCGTGGATCATCGAACGATATCTCATTTTCCACCGAAATGGATTGTCCGGATGATGCGCCTCTGGAATACCGATTGAGAGTCGAGGCCAGTGGCCAAGGTTATCGGATTCCCTTAGAGGTCTTGTCGCAGGCTCGCGACGGGCGAAGCAAAGATCCATTCAAACATATCGAATCAAAATTTACCGATATCAAATATTACGCGCCACAGGACAAACATTCCGTCAGCCCCGACTGGGCGTACAATTTTTCCGAGACCTCTCTTTCTCAAGTTCCGAAGTTGTTCAAACAGCCGGAGGAGTTGCGGCGCACACTGAGCTCCGTCACACAGTACCATTTTCTGGACGTCGGCCCGCGCGCGCCGGTGAAACTGCCTCAACAAATGAAACCCGCCCTGTTGCCCGGAGAAAATGGAGAAGATCTGGTCCCCTTTCTCTATAACCTTCGCGAAAGCAACCGGGACCGCTACGAGATGATTGAAGATACGTTGAGAGCCGCATTTCCAGAATTCGACGGCCTCAGTTTTCCTCCCGTTGCGGCAGGAATGTTATCTTTGACGTGGAAAGAGCGGTACTTCCGCGACCCCATCTACATCCACCAACTTTCCGAAGGAACCTTGCGTTTTCTCTGGTTGGTTTCTCTGTTGCTGAGTCCGAATCTTTCAACGGTCACCATGATTGATGAACCCGAGGTCAGTCTGCATCCAGAGTTGCTGAGTCTCCTGGCCGATCTGATGCGGGAAGCCTCCCAAAGAACCCAGATTATCGTGGCCACTCACTCCGACCGACTTATTCGCTTTCTCGAGCCCAAGGAAGTGATTGTCATGGATGTTGGAGAAGACGGCTGTGCCCTGGCGCAATGGGCCGACTCGATGGACCTGG
The DNA here is from genome assembly GCA_035353095.1 of Candidatus Sumerlaeota bacterium. Taxonomy (GTDB): domain Bacteria; phylum Sumerlaeota; class Sumerlaeia; order UBA8349; family UBA8349; genus DAOPYU01. Next base: position 3,985 of record DAOPYU010000132.1, read on the forward strand.
AGAAATGGCTCGATGAGTACAGTCTCGATGAGGTTTGGAGGATGGGACGGATGGGAGGTCGGATATGAAGATCTCCATCATTGTTGAAGGGAAGACGGAGAAAGTCTTTATTCCTCATCTGCGGGAATTTCTGAAACCCCGATTGGCCGGACACATGCCCAAACTGGACCCCTACCCCTATGACGGGCGTATTCCCAAAGAAGATAAGTTGAAACGCGTCGTGGCAAACCTCCTCCAGGGCCCCGCCAGAGCCGATCATGTGATTGCATTGACCGACGTTTACACCGGCTCAGACGATTTCAGAAACGCCGAAGAGGCCAAGCGCAAAATGCAGGAATGGGTCGGGAATGAGCCCCGATTTCATCCCCATGCCGCGCAATACGACTTCGAAGCCTGGTTGCTCCCCTATTGGCCCGCCATTCAGAAACTGGCGGGACACAATAAGACGGCTCCGTCGGGACCACCAGAAGAGGTTAACCACAACCATCCGCCCTCACGCTGGATCAAAGAGATCTTCGAGAAAGGTTCGTGCCGGGACAGTTATGTCAAGCCTCGGGACGCAGGCCGTATTTTGAAAGACAATGACCTCAATGTTGCGATTTCCAAATGTTTGCAGTTGAGAGAATTGGTCAACACGATCCTTTCTCTGTCGGGAGGAATCGTTCTTCCATAGAACTCAATATTGTCTCAAACCCCGCCGAAAGGGAACCTGCTCGACCATTTTCCAGAATGTCATTGCGTTCGTTTTGTCGGTATTGGCCTTTCAATTCTTTCTCCAAACACTCCACTTCCTCTCTCCAGGAAAAAATCCCCCCCCCGCGAAGCTTGAATCTGGCGGGCGAAAGCCCTATGATAGCGCCGGGATTGAAATTCCGGCCCCGAAAACACCGGATAGAACCCTGACCCCGCTGTATCCCGGGGGCCGTGAGGATATGTAGAGAAATGACTGAAACCGCACAATATCCCGGTGTCGGGCTGGTCGAGACGCAGACCGTCGAACTGTTCACCGACGAGCCGCTCCAACTCGAAAACGGCGAAACGCTCGGGCCCATCACCGTGGCTTACGAAGTCTATGGCGCCCTGAACGAGCGGCGCGACAACGCGATTCTGCTTTGTCATGCCTTGTCGGGCGGGGCGCACGCCGCCGGGTACCACCCCGGCGATCAGAAACCGGGCTGGTGGGACATCATGATCGGCCCGGGCAAGGCGTTCGACACGGACCGCTACTGCATGATCTGCCCGAACGTGCTGGGCAGCTGTTACGGCACGACCGGCCCCAGCTCGATCAACCCGAAGACCGGCAAACCCTATGCCCTGAACTTTCCCGTGGTCACCGTGCCCGACATGGTCAACGTCGAGGCGAAACTGCTCGATCACCTGGGCATCGAAACCCTGCTCTGTGTGGCGGGCGGTTCGATGGGGGGCATGGTGGCGCTCCAGTGGGCGGTTTCCTACCCGCAGCGCGTGAAGTCCACCCTGGCCATCGCCTCGACGCACCAGCACTCGCCCCAGCAGATCGCCTTCAATGAAGTGGCGCGCCAGTCCATCATGGCCGACCCGGCGTGGAACAAGGGGGACTACTACGACACCGAGGGACCGACGATGGGCCTGGCCATCGGACGCATGGTCGGCCACGTGACCTACCTGTCGGAGGAAGGGATGCGGCGCAAGTTCGGGCGCCGCCTGCGCGACCGCGAGCGGTTCGGCTACGATTTCTCGCTCGACTTCGAGGTCGAGAGTTACCTGCGCCACCAGGGCCAGAGTTTCGTCAGTCGCTTCGACGCCAACTCGCTCCTCTACCTGACCAAGGCGCTCGACTACTTCGACCTGTCGATCGGTTACTCTTCGCTGACCGAGGCGTTCGGGGGCGCGCGCGGGTCGCTCTTTCTCCTCATCGCGTTCTCGTCCGACTGGCTCTACCCCCCGCACCACCTCAAGGAAGTGGCGCGAGCCATCCGCCGCTCGGGGGGGGACGCGACCTACTACGAAATCCACAGCGATTACGGCCACGACGCCTTCCTGCTCGAGTACGAAAAACAGGAGCCGCTCGTGCGCTCGTTTCTGAAACGGGCGCAGACCGCCTGGCGCGAGCAGGACGCCCAGAGGGCCTGATCCAACCTCAAACAGAATCCTGATGGACCCTCGCAATTGGAGACTTTCACGCGATGCCTGAACAATTGGCCAACCGTACCCGTATTTACCAGTGGATCTGCGAACAGGCCCCCCAGGGGGGGCGCGTGCTCGACATCGGATGCGGCGAGGGGGAATTGCTCGCCCAACTCGTGGCGAAGCGCGGCGTCAAGGCCGTGGGCATTGAACTGAGCGAAGAATGCGTCGTCAAAGCCGTCGAGCGCGGCCTGTCGGTCCATCACGGCAACGCGGAAGAAGGCATAGACCACTACCCCGACGCCTCGTTCGATCTGGTCATCCTCTCGCTGGCCATTCAGGAAATGCACGAACCGCTCCATGTCATTCGCGAGGCTTTTCGTATCGGACGTCAGCTGCTCATTGTGTTTCCGAATTTCGGTTACTGGCGCGCGCGCTGGCAATTGTGCTTCACCGGCCACGCCCCCAAGACAGAAAGCTTCCCCTACACGTGGCATTCTTCGCCCAACCGCCACTTTTTCACGGTGGCCGACTGGGACGACTTCTGCCGCGAGGAGAACCTCCGCTGTGTGCGCCGGGCCTTCCTGGACAATGGTCGCCACGTGAAATTCTGTCCCAACCTTCGCTCCGAGGTCGCCCTCTACCTCCTCGAACAGATAACCCCGCGCCGCTGATCGTCCCCGGGGGCCGGATTTCGAAGAAAACAGCGTGTTTCCATTCGCCATCGGCCTTGCAAAAGGGTTTGCCTCGCCGTCCCGGTCCCGATATAATTCCCTCCCGACTATTCGTTGGAAGGGAAAATCAGGTGGAGGAACCCATGAAGAGAAAAACACAGATCGGAATTGTCCTGGGCAGTTACAGCGACGTCAAACGGATGGAGCCGGGGATGAAACGGCTCCAGACGCTCGAAGTCCCCTTCGAGATGTGCATCGCCTCGGCCCACCGCACCCCGGAACGCCTCGCCGAGTGGCTCGACGGCGCCGAAAAACGCGGCGTGCGGGTCATCATCGCGGGCGCGGGCGCCGCCGCGCACCTGCCGGGCGTCGTGGCCTCGAAAACCGTCCTGCCCGTCATCGGCGTGCCGTTCAACGCTTCGCCCATTGAGGGGATAGATGCGCTCTACTCGATCGTCCAGATGCCTCCCGGCATCCCGGTCGCCACAGTCGGCATTGACGGAGCCGAGAACTCCGTTATCCTGGCGCTTCACATCCTGGCCACAACCGACCCGGACCTGCGACGGCTCCTTATTAACTTCCGGGCCGACTGGAAGAAAAAGATCGCCGAACAGAACGAGAAACTCTATCAGGACTATCCCCAGGCGCGGCCCGGGGGAACCGCGGATACGGCGGCGACCTGTGACGTGGTCACCGGGACCGAACCGGCCCCTCCCTCCGAGGTGAGCGAAGATGGAACCCCGGAACTCTTTGGGGACATGCCCACCGGGGAAGGCGATACCGAAACCGACACGGTACCCGCCCGGGGGCGCGTCCTGCGCGTGGACGCAGAACAACCCGACCTGCTCGTGGTCGAGGAAGTGGTCGAGGTCCTGCGTCAGGGGGGCGTGATCGCCCTGCCCACAGACACCGTCTATGGGCTGGCCGCCGACGCCACCAATGAGGCCGCCGTGGCGCGCCTGTTCGAAATCAAGGGCCGTTCCGCCGACAAGGCAATTCCGGTCCTGATCGACTCGGACCGTCTGCTGCACCGGCTGGTGGGCGCTCTGCCTCAGGGAGTTGAAGAGGTGCTGGACAAGCATTGGCCCGGCGCGCTGACTCTCGTGGTCCCCAAGCGTCCGCGTACCCTGCCCGCCATCGGGGTCGAGAACTCGATCGCCGTGCGCATGCCCGACAATATGCTTGCGTTGGGCCTGATCAACCTGCTGGGCCAAGCCCTGGCCACCACCAGCGCCAATCGCTCGGGTGAGGCTCCGGCCACCACCGCGCAGGAAGTGGCCGACACGCTGGGCGATGAGGTGGACCTGATCCTGGACTGCGGCCCCACGCCGGGTCAGGGGGTCTCGACCATTCTGAGCGTGGTCTCGCAACCGTATGAAATCCTGCGTCAGGGCGTTCTGGAACGCGAGGCGTTGAAAGAAATCCTCGGCGACCTGCTGGCCGGGTAACAGGGAGGGGACACGGTGACTCAGAACCCGCCTCAGGACGGCCAGCCAGCCTCCGGTGAAGAAACGCTGCGCATGAAGAAGCCCAAATTCGACCCCCATGCCGGTCCCATCAGCCCGGACCCGAACCTTCCCCCCGGATTGCGGCGCTGGGGCGCTCTGGCCGTCGCAACGGGGCTGGGAACGGGCTTTTCCCCCTTCGCACCCGGAACCGCCGGGACCGTCGTCGGCGTTCTCCTGTTCTGGTTCCTGGCGCCTCCGTTCGCCGGATGGGGAGTGTACACGGTGGCCACCGTGTGCCTCATCGCTCTGGGTATCTGGACCGCAACGCTGGCCGAGGGGATCTATCGCAAGAAGGACGACGGGCGCATTGTCATTGACGAGGTCGTGGGGTATCTGGTCACGATGCTGGGCACCTGCGGGGCGGACGACTCGACCGTGCGCAAGGCGTGGATCGCCGTGGCGGGCTTCTTCGTGTTCCGTTTTTTCGACATCCTGAAACCCCCGCCCGCCTACCAGTTTCAGGCGCTCCCGGGCGGGTACGGCATCGTCATAGACGACGTGATGGCGGGCGTGTACGGCTGCCTCACCCTGCACATCGGGTTGATTCTCTGGAGGTGGCTGGGAGCCTGATCACTCCAGGAATATGGGGAAAAAGCGGTTCCCGGGACCGCCAATCTCCCGATTGGCGCGGTCAGTTATCACCCCCTCACCCCAAAGGGGACCGAGCCAGAACTTTTTTCGCTCCATAACACAAGAATATCAGGATTCGTTTTCTGTCCTCAACTGCGGTTCTTGTCAAGGGCGGAAAGCCCACTCCAAACGAAATGGAACCCAACGGGCGAAATCGCAATCCCCGGGATCTCGCAAAAGCCCCCGGAACCGCAACCGCGCCAATCGGGAGATTGGCGATCCCAGGAGAGCGCTTTCTTCACAAAACGCGACGAGATCTATTTCCGCACTCTTGTTCGGTTGCGGTTCCACTCCCCATGTATCCTCCCGTTCTGAATGTCTTGACCGGTCTGGTCTGGTCCGATAAGATGTTTTCTGGATTTCAAAGAAAGGAAACATCGCGTTCCCATGTCTCCGGAAAACAGTGTTCAACCTCGCTGCCCTCAGTGTAACCGTCCCTTTCGGGCCGGCGCCCAGCGTTGCATGTGGTGTGGGCAGGACCTTCGACAGGTTCCCCTGCCTCAAATCACCCTGATGTGCCCGGTCTGTGCCGTCCCCCTGCAGGAACACCCGGGCGAGGGCTACGCGGTCCATTTCTGCGGACAATGCAAGGGACTCTGGACCCCCGCCGCCTCGCTTGCGTATCTTGAAGCGCAATTTGCCAAAGTCCCCGTCCAACGGGATAAACCCGCAGCCGAGACCGAAGACCCCGCCCCCTCGTCCCGGAAACCGACCGAAATCTACTCCGGCGTCCTGGACCCGGGAACCGGCCAGCCGTACCGGCGCTGTCCCCAGTGCGGCCAGCAAATGGCCCGCCGGGCCTATCAACGCATCTCACGCGTGATCGTGGACATCTGCCTCGGCCACGGAGTCTGGTTCGACGCCAACGAATTTCAGTGTGTTCTGCGTTTCCTCGAAAAAGGCGGCCTCCAGGCCAGTCAGACCGGAGGAACCACCTACGACGCCACCGTCGGACTCTACGAGAATTTCCTCCTGCGGATGCGGTCCCGCCTGTAAACTGATTCCTGAAAAACCCTTGTCACTGACGACCGGTTTTCCACCATACTTTTTCCGAAGAAGGTTCCGCCATGCCCAACGTGTTCCGTTCTCTTCCCCCCCAGATCCGAGGCGTCGCCGGTTTTCTGTTTCTGCTCCTCGCCCTGACCGCGCGTCTTTGTCTGGCGGCTGACCCCCCGAAAGGTCTTCTCGTCGAGGCGGAAAGCTTCGCCGACAAGGGCGGCTGGGTCGTGGACCAGCAGTTCATGGACCAGATGGGGTCGCCCTATCTTCTCGCGCACGGAATGGGCCGACCGGTCGCCGATGCGAAACAGACGACTACCTTTCCGAAAACCGGAACGTACCGCCTCTGGGTCCGTACGTGGAACTGGGCGGCGCCCTGGACGACCGAACCCGCGCCGGGACAGTTTCAGGTCCGGGTGGAAGGAAAGCCGCTCGACCGGACCTTCGGGACGGAAGGCGCCGAGTGGGGGTGGCGCGACGGCG
>DAOPYU010000133.1:0-10258 GCA_035353095.1 Candidatus Sumerlaeota bacterium
CATACCTTCCCGTACAGGGATTCAATTTCAGCCTTCGTTTTCATTCTTCTGGCGGTTCCGTTCTGGGTGGCATTCCCTGGGGGATTGTTGTTGGGGCTCAAGCGTTTCCGCTACAACCCGACCCTGCTGCGCGTGACACTCTTTTTCTGGTGGCTGGGCGCGGGATTGGTCTGCCTGTTCACCGGTTCGTCATGCGGGTATCTGAGGGCTCTCCTGACGCCTCTGTCGGGCTTCACCGTCCTGCTTCACTCGGATGCGATGATGATGGGGGTTGTCTGGTTCTGTGCCGGCGCCCTCGGGCTGGTGCTGATGGCGCGGACGCTCTACCGCCGTTCCCGGCTCGAGGAAGCGGATCGGCAGGCCGCCCTCGAGGTGGCGCGGGCGGAACTCGAGGGCCTTCCAGAATCGGCCCTTCCCGGAAATGAGACTCCGCTGCTTTCTCCGGAAATGGAAGGAGTACAATGAATTTGATAGTTAACCGTTTCCGGCCCGCCGCGCTGGGCGACAATGCCATGTTTTACAAGGACCTGACGCAGTGGCTGCGCAACCGGACCTTCGCGGGTCTGTTCTTCGGTCTGCTCCTGCTGGCCGAGGGGATCTCGATCTTTGTCTCCTCGATGCCGATGGAAGTGGGGCAGGCCGGCCCGATGGTCTTCAATTGCCTTCTGCTGGCGCTCCTGTTTTATGGGGGGATCATCGCCTTCAGTGGCTACAGCCTGACGTCCAAAGAGTTTCAGAACAAGACCTTCGAACTCTACGAACTTTCCGGCATGTCGCTCGAGAAAATGATCCGGGGCAAGTTCCTGTCCATGTCGGCGCAGTTCCTTTTCGGATTCTTCTGTATCGTGCCGTTTCTGTTCTTCTCCTACCTGTTGGGCGGACTGGATTTCTACAGCATTCTGGGGGCGATCCTGGTGTTGGCGATCCTGTTTCCCCCGCTTTTTCTGTTCGCGCTGGCGGTGGCGCTGCACAGCCAGAAGATCAAGGTCCTCTCCACCCTGCTGCGGGTGGGGGCCATTTTTCTGCTGGTTGCGGGAGGACTGGCGCTGTTCTGGATCGTCGCCCTGCTCACCTTCTTCTCCGGTCTGGGGAGAGGGGCTGTGTCCTTTAGCACGGGGACAATCGTCAAGGCCATTCTGGCGGGTGGGTATGAACCGCTTGCGTGGCTCGGGGGCTTCGCTTTTTTTCATGTGCTGTTCTGCCTGTTGCTCTTTTATCTGTGTTGCAACGCCATCAGCCCGGTGACCGACTCGCGCGAGGGGGCGGTGAAGTTTCTGACGACGGTTTTGTGTCTGGGACTGATGGCCGTGGGCCCCGTGGTGTTTCTCTGTACAAAAGCCGCAAGTGACGATTGTTACGGGCTTCTGCTCCTCGTGTTCCTGATCGAGTGTCTCATGGGCCTGCTGTACTTCTGGGGACCGATGGAGGTGCCCCTGATGGTTCGGCAGAGGCAGAAAGCGTCGCACTGGCCGCCCGTCCGATGGATTTCGTTCTGGTTTCAGGCGGGACCGGCGGGAACCTTTCGCACCTTGCTTTTGTTGTGGGGATGCGCGTTGGTTCTCTATCTGACGGACGGGGGAATCCCCGATCCCAAGAAAGTCAACCGAGAGAGTATTTTGCTGCTCATGGGTTTACTTCTGGCCATCCCGTTCTGGATTGTCATCCCCAATTTCTTTTTCCTGGGAAGGTTGCGTTTCCGCCTGAAGCCGGTCATCATGCGGATGACCCTGTTGTTGTGGTGGGGTTTCGGGGGGGCCTTGATGGCCCTGGCCATCGCATTTAACGAGACGATGTTCGATGAGTCCGATTCCCTTCTGCTGGGGTTCCTGAGTATGAGTCTGACCCCCGTCTCGGGTGTTGTCGCGTGTCTTTCCCCCTCGACTGTCGGTCTGAAATGGATTCCAACAACGGCGTTTCCCCTTGTCTGGCTATTTCTGGGGGGGATCGGGCTTATTCTCATGATGCGAACCTTACAGGGACGACGGAGTCTCGATATGGCCGATCGGCTGGCGGCGCTTGAAGACGTGTCCCGGGAGATTCCTCCCCAAACTCCGTTTTCTTTCCAGAAGACACCCCCTCCCGTTCCCACGTTGACGCCCGAAGGAGGAGACTGACATGCCGCTGGCCGCGACCGAATTTCCCAACCGCACGCGACTGGAAGCCTATGCGCGGCAATACCACCTGGTGCTGCCCGAGCGCCAGCGCGCCTCGCTCTGTGGCGACCTGACCGGGCGGCGTACCGGCAGCAGCGTCGAGTATCAGGACCGGAAGGACTACGTGCCTGGTGACGACGTGCGCCACGTGGACTGGCGGGCCTATGCGCGCAACGACCGCCTGACGATCAAACTCTACCGCGAGGAAATCAGCCCGCGCGTGGATATCTTCGTGGACACCTCGCTCTCGATGTCCGTGACGGAAGAGAAGGCGCTGCGGCGCACGGAACTGGCCTACCTGTTCGCGCTGCTGTCGCGCAAGATGCACGCCGCCACGCGGGTGTGGAACCTGGGGGAACAGTTGGAACGGGTCCCGGACCCGATGGCGCTGCTGGCGGCCGAAGAGAAGCGCCAGGACACCCCGTTGCCCCTGTTGATGGGTTCGGGCGCGGCACGGGGAGGCGGCATCAAGATCTTGATCAGCGATCTGCTGTTTCCCTGCGCGCCGCCCGATCTGGCGGCGGCGTTCGCCCAGGCTGACCGGACGGTGTTCATCCAGGTTCTTTCGGCCTTCGAGGCGCATCCCACCCCCGGGGCGGAAATCCGTCTCGAGGACGCCGAAACGGGGGGCTGGCTCGATGTCCGGCTCGACCGGACGACCGTCGAAGGGTATCGCAAGCGTCTGGAAAACTGGCGCGAGGAGATGGAACGCCTGTTGCGCCTGGCGGGAGGGGTACTGGCCGTGGTGTGCGACGAGGACCCGCTCGAGGGGGTCATGCGGCAACTGCTGGAGACGGGGGTGGTGAATGTATAAGAAGACTTCTCCGTTTCCACAACATCCTAGCAATAACAGGCCACAAGAAGCACAGGAAACACAAAAGTCCAGATGTTATGCTACTATTTCGCAGAATCAATGCGAGCCGCATCCATTTGAGGGGTGGGAAAAGCGCCCCGGCGGGGCGCGGGCAAGTAGCCGGGGGTGGAGCGAAGCGGAACCCCCGGATCTGTCCCCAGATTTTTCCCGCCCCGGATGGGGCGGAGGGAAATATGAGAAAATTAACGGGATGCGTTGGGATGTTGTCAACAATATCCGGGCCATATCCACCCTGCGCCCCTCCGGGGCGCAAAAGAAGAGATTTTTTCCCGGGGGTTCCGCTTCGCTTCACCCCCGGCTACTAACCGGTACCCCTGCGGGGTACTTTGATTGGGTTGCGGCTCTGCTGCGCAAGGTTCCTTGTGTTTCTTGTGGCAAAGAAAGCGGTTCTCTGCGTCCCTGCGCCTCTGCGCGATTCCTTTTTTTTCAATCTCTCCCCTTCGGTCTGGGGGACGGCTTCAGGCGCCGGAGAATCCTGTCATATTGCGGGTATTCGGGGCTTTTCCCGAGGGTTGAAACCCACGATTGTTCCAGAGGAATCCCTTCGGAATCCTTTACCTCAGGTACCTTCGGGTACACGGACTGAAATGACCGGGCCATCATGATTCTGACGAACCCGTGGGGACTTCTGGCGCTTCTTTCGATCCCGGTGATTGTGGGGTTGCACTTCTTCCGCGACCGGCGGCGGGTGCAGCGGGTGGGCGGGTTGCACTTCTGGCATTTCGCGCGCACGCACCTGCCCGTGGGGCGGCGTTTCGACCGGTTGATCCGCAACCTGCCGCTCCTGTTCCAACTTCTCGCGGCCCTGCTCCTGTCGCTCCTCATTGCCGGGTTGGACCTGCCGCATGAGGATTCGAGCCGCCATTACACGCTGCTGGTGGACACGTCGGCCAGCATGCTGGCTGGAGGCGCGGAAAGCCCCGCCGCGCGGGCCCGCGCGCTCGTCGAGAAATGGGCTCAGCCCGATGACCGTTTCACGCTGGTGGCCGCCGGGCTCAAACCTCGCATTCTCGCGGGGCCCTTTGCCACTCAGGCCGATCTGCTGGCGGCGATCCGAACGTGGAAATTCGAAGACCCCGGGTGCGACGTGGACGCCGCGATCGGCCTGGCCGGAAAGTTTCTGACCGGCGATGAGAAAATGCTGTTCCTGACCGATGACGTGACCCCTTTGAAGGGATGGACCGACCGTATCGAGGTGGCCGCGTTCGGTCAGCCGCTCGAGAATTCGGCGATTCACTTTGCCGACCGCGTTCGCATCGCCCCCGACCGCGACCGCGTGTTTGTGACCCTGCGCGGGTATGTGACGACGGACCGGGACGCGGTTCTGAGGGTGACGGCGGGCGAGCGGGAGATTTTCAACAAGACGATGCGCCTTGAACCGGAGAAACTTGCCTCGCTCAGCTTCGAAACCAGCGAGATCGCGAGTCCTCTCGATCTGTCCCTCGATGCCGACGCGCTCGAAGCCGACAACCGGGCCGGTCTGGCGCCCGTGGCCGTCAAGACGGTACGTGTTTCAACGCTGGCCATGGGCGAGTCGAAGAATTTTGTCGAACGGGTGATTCAGGCCCTGCCCAACACCGCCGTGGCGCCGGAAGCGACTCAGGCGGATCTGGTGATCAGCGCCGCCTGGGATTACCAGCCGACGGCGCAGAACCGGCGGGTTGTGCAATTCCCCTTTCTCCGGGACGAGGAAACCTCGAAGACCCAGCCGAGTCTGGCCGAAGGGCGGGGGATTGTGATTGACCCGCGGCAGGCGGCGATGGCTGGCCTGTCGCTAGAGGGGGTTTTGTGGCCCTATCAGGGCGATGTCACGCCGCCTGGACAGCCGCTGTTGTCCGCAGCCGGCCATGTCCTGATGACTTTTGAGTCTCGGTCGGGGCGGCAGGCTTTTTACCACTTCAACCTGTTGTGGGACCGGACCAATCTGTTCCGCCAGGCCGCTTGGCCGATTCTGGCGCAGGGAATCATCGAGGAGTGCCGCGATGCGATTCCCGGCATGGACCGGACGAACTTCCGGGCCGGGGAGAGTGTGGTGTTGAACGTGGAACCGGGGGCGGGTCTGGCGAACCGGTTTGAACTCAAACGGGACGGAGAGGCGATCGCTTCTTATGAAACGCCTCCCGAGGCCCTGACCGACCTGACGGTGGGGGATTACGCATTGGTGCAGGATGGACAGGCGGATCTGGCGCGTTTTCGGGTCAATCTGTTTGCGCCCGGTGAGAGCGACCTGCGCGCGGTCGCGCCCAACACGGCCTCGTTGGAGGCGCTGGTGGCCAACCGGGTCAATCGTACCGAGACCAACAAGGCCCTCTTTCTGGGGCTGGTGATGTTGACAATTCTGATGACGGGGCTGTCATGGATCTTCCAGGATATATCGCAATAGAATTCCCGCAGATGCTCCTGATCGGTGGGGTGCTGGTGTGGCTTTACACGCGGCGGCTGCGTCGCCGTAACCTGTGGCGCACCCTGTTGCTGGTACTGGCGGTTCTGCTGGCCTGTTATCCTTCGATTGTGCGCACCACCAAGGCGTTCGATCTCTATGTGCTGGCCGACCGCTCGCGTTCGATCTCCGAGGAAGGACGCGCCAAGCAGACGGAACTACTCGAAATGATCAACCGCCAGTTGCGTCCCGGCGACCGGGTGGCGCTTGTCAGTTTCAATGAGCGTGCCCACATCGAACAGATCGCCGAGTCGCAGACGACGGTCAAGTCGTTCTCCATTCCCTACAGCGAGGACGCCAGCGACCTGACCGAGGGATTGTCCCTGGCGCTCAGTCAGGTGGACGGCAAGCGTCCTTCTCGGCTTCTCCTGCTGAGCGATGGGGAATACACGGGCCGCGATCCCCGGCCCGAGGCGCTCAGCGCGCGTCAACGCGGCATCCCCATTTTCTATCGAAACCTCAAACGGGTGGAACTCTTCAACCTTTCCGTGCGCGACGCCGTCACCCCCGACCAGATCATGGCCGGGGAACCGTGTCGGATCGCCTTCACGGTGAACGCGTCGGAGGCCACCGAGGGCCGTTACCGGGTCTGGCGCGATGGAACGGCCGTTGGCAGCGGCACGAACGAAGAATGGCGCGCTTTTAACTTCCAGGCGGGTGCGAATACCATCGCGTTCACCGACACGCTGGGCGACGCGGGAATCCACAGTTACAAACTGGAAGTCGAGGCCATGCCGGCCGGGCGTGAGAAACTGTTGACCGACAACTTCGGGGAACGCTTTGTCAAGGTGGTGGGAGAACGTTCCCTGTTGATCGTCAACAATACCGGCGCGGCGGACAATGTCTCGGGGATTCTGACGGCGGGGGGGATCAAGTGCCACGCGGTCGCGATCGGCAACTTTCACATGGGGGTCGAGCAACTCTCCGGTTACAAGGGGGTGATCCTGAACAATGTGCCGGTGATCGGATTGACGGTCACGCAACTCGAGGCGTTGCGGAATTTTGTCGAGCAGGAGGGGGGCGGCCTGATGGTCTGCGGCGGTAACCGCAGCTTTGCCGCCGGCGGGTACTACAAAACCGCGCTGGAACCGATCCTGCCCGTGGCGCTGGAAGACCGTCAGCAGAGCAAAAAGGTCAGCACGGCCTTCAGTATCGCGATGGACCGGTCGGGTTCGATGTCCATGTCCACTCCCTCCGGTCAGACCAAGATTGCCCTGGCCAACACCGCCGTGGTCGAGTCCATCGGCCTGATGTCGCCGGTGGATTCGCTTTCGGTGATCGCCGTGGACAGTCTGGCTCACGTGATGGTGCCTCAACAGCCCGTGGACGATCCCCAGAAGATCATTTCCAATGTGCGGCGTATTGACTCGCAGGGGGGCGGTATTTTCGTGTACACCGCCCTGGCCGCCGCGGGTAAGGAACTCATGGGCGCCCCGCAGCTCAACAAGCACATCCTGCTTTTCGCGGATGCCGCCGACTCCGAGGAACCGGGCGACTACAAGAAACTGGTCGAGGAGTACGTCCAGGCGGGAATCACGATCAGTGTGGTGGGGTTGGGAACCGAGAAGGACCAGGACGCGGAATTTCTCAAGGATATTGCCAAACGGGCGAACGGTTCGATCTATTTCACGCAGGACGCCGCGCAGCTCATGCAGTTCTTCACGGCCGACACGATCACCTACACGCGCAACAGTTATGTGGAGGAGGCCGCGCCGATGGCGGTCAAGGCCGCCGCGCGGGCTATCTCGCCCGAGCAGGAGTGGCACAATTTCTCCGGCGCGGGTTACAACCTGCTTTTTCCGAAACCCAAGGCGGATATCGCCATCCAGACCTCCGACGACGACCAGGCGCCTGTCCTGGCCTTCTGGCAGCGTGGCCTGGGGCGGGTGACGGCCCTGGCCCTCAACGCCGAAGGCCCGTTCTCGGGCGATCCTCAGTTTGGCGATGTCATGTTGAGCGCTGCCCGCTGGATGATGGGGAGCAGTGTGGACGACAACCTTCAGATTCGGGTGGCGTATGACGGCGGCATGGCGCGGGTCCAGATTGAAGTCAGCGACGAAGAGCGTGAGCGGATGGGAGCCGCGGGCGTTCAGATTTTCAGTCCGAAAGGGGAAACCCTTTCCAGGCCGTTGACTTGGGATGCGCACAACCGCCTTTCCGCCTGGGTGAAACTGGGCGAAGCGGGCTGCTGGCGCGGGTCGGTTCAGATCGGCGATCGCACTTTCCGCCTGCCGCCGATGTCCGTCTCCGTCTCGCCCGAGTTCAGCCACGACCGGGAACCGGATTTCGGTCGCAAGACCCTGACTCAGCTTGCCTCCCTGACGGGAGGGAGTGAGATTCTGGATGTGCGCGACCTCTTCGAGCGCAAGACCAGCGCCCACGTGGTCACCCCCCTGTTGTTCCCACTCCTGGTCGCGTTCCTGATCCTTCTGCTGCTGGAAATCGCCGAGCCTCGGTTTGCCCTGTTGCCGTGGGCCCACGCGAAACTGGCGCGAAGCGGGGCGTGGTTGCGGGTAAAACTGACTCGTTCCGCGAAGCCGTCAATTCCCGCGAAGGCGCCGATGGCTCGAGCCGATGAAGAAAGCGATTCCAGCCGGATGCCATCCGGCGCTCCGGTTACGGTTGCGGCTGCGCCCGAAGTCGCGGGAGAACCCCGTCCGGTCGAAAAGCCCGTGGAAAAACCGGAAAAGAAAGCGCCTCCCGCCGATACGATGGACTATCTGGCGCGTTCAAAAGCCCAGTCGAGTCGCACGATTCGGGTTCGGACCCAGGGCGAGACGAAAAAACGGGAGTGAGGCGGTTTTCGAGATTGAATTCGGGAGTTGAGATGAAGATTTCTTTGTGAAACAGGCTTGAACCATTGACGGAACAGGCGGGCGACCGTATGATGTGGAAAATTTCCGGTCATCCGGGTTTTGGGTGCAGAACAAGATGCAATTGAAAGGAAACACCCCATGAGCAAAAACAATTCGACTCGACTCACGCGTCGCCAGTTTCTCGTCCGGGGGACGACGGCGGCGGGCGTCTTGGCTGCGCCCTGGATTATCCCGGCTTCGGCTCTGGGACGCGACGGAGCCGTCGCCCCAAGCGAGCGGATTGTCATGGGGGGGATTGGGGTGGGCGGGCGAGGTTCTTATGACCTGGGCGCGCTGCTGTCCCAAAAAGATGTGCAGGTGGTGGCTGTCTGCGACCTCGTGAAGGGGCGGCGCGAAGCGGCCAAGAACAGTGTTGATGCCGCTTACGCGACCAAAGATTGTGCGATGTACGGCGATATGCGCCAGTTGCTGGCCGAGCGGGCGGATGTGGATGCCGTCCTGATTGCCACGGGCGACCGCTGGCATGCGTTGGCTTCGGTCTGGGCCATGCAGGCGGGTAAGGACGTCTATTGTGAGAAACCCGCCTGTCTCACGATGGCGCAAGGGCAGGCGATTGTGGAAACGGTCCGTCGCTACGGACGGGTTTTTCAAACGGGCGCCCAGCGTCTCAGCGAACCGCATCATGTCTTTGCCATCGAAATGGCTCGATCCGGGCGGTTAGGGGCCATTCATACGGTTTATGCCGATACCCGCTGGCGAGACGGGCTGCGCCATGACTGGTTGCCGGCGGAACCCGAACCGCCCCGTGAGGAACTGGATTGGGATGCCTTTATCGGTCCCTGTCCGTGGCGTCCCTACAACCAGGGTTACCTCAATTCCGGCTGGTACAAGTTTTACGATTTCGCCACCGACGTGGCGATGTGGGGCGCGCACACTGTAGCCCAGGCTCTGGCCGGACTCGACATGAGCGCTGTTTCCTCGATCGAGTTCGAGTATGCCGGGCCGGATGCCACGATGGAGACTCGTTTGTCCAACGGGGTGAAACTGGTGCTGTTCCGGGTTTCGGGTTCGGTGTGGGAGTCGTGTCAGTACTGGCATGGCTCCTGTGGGGAGCGGTTCGACGGTTCAGACGGCTGGGCCGCGGCGGCGGACGGTTATTCCCGTCCCGATGTCTCCTCGCCCGCGCTGTTGCTCGAGTACAAGAAGGTGCTCGAGGAATACACCGCCCGCACCCAGCGTTCCCTGGACCACGTGCGGGACTTCGTGGATTGCATCCGCTCGCGCCGGTCCCCGGTGGCGAATGCCGAGGTCATGTCCCGGTCCATGAACATCTGTCTGGCGGCCGACATTTGCGAACAGTTGAAGCGGAACCTGAAATTCGACCTGGCCAAGGCGGAGTTTGTCAACGATCCGGAAGCCAACCGGATGCGGTTTCGGGCGATGCGCGCCCCCTACATGTTCTGAATCGTCCCTCAGGACCGGGGCGGAAGAGAAAACCCATCACGGGAAGATTTTCACCGGGAGCGCCGAGTGTTCGTTCGGTTCTCCCGGTTTCTTTTTTCCAGCCAATCAAGAGGTTGGCATTCTCTGGTTCCTTCATTCTAAAAACCGCAGTTGAAGCGCCAACGGCGCGACTTGATCGTAGCCTGGGGCAAGCGCAGCGTCGCCCCAGGGAGGAGGTTCCCATTTTCAAAAGGCCTGAAGGCCCGCCCGATTGGGAAGAGGAGAAACGCCTGGATAGAGCGGGCTTTCAGTCCTTATGGAAACAACTTGGTCGGAATGTATGGGTGCATCTCCCGAATTTGTGGGAAGGAGGGGGGTGATCAACCGGATCGAGGGGGGATGAAAAGCCCGAAGGGCTTATCCATACGCCAGCCCAGGGCGAGCGCAGCGTCGCCCTGGGAAAAGGTGTCCCTTTTGCGAACCCTGAAAGGGTTCAACAGAGAGGGGTCCAAGAGGGGAAAGGCGAGATTTG
>DAOPYU010000134.1:0-10237 GCA_035353095.1 Candidatus Sumerlaeota bacterium
GTTCCATAATAAAGACAGCCATAGACAGGTTTCCGGAGATTTTCTCGCATTCTACGCCGCCTCCCCTTCCCCCTGCGGCGCTTCGCCGGGACCGGTGGAGTTTTCCGGTTTCGGATCACAGTCCTGAAGGCGAAGCCCGATAAGGAAAAGAACGGGGTAGGTCAGACGGTAAGTCCCCCAGCCGAGAATCAGGGGGAAAAGGAGAGGAAAAATATCGAGATGCGGTCCAAAGGCGGAAGCCTTTTTCCAGGCCAGGTACGACGGGCTCTTGCCCAAAGCCCCCAGGATCGGGTTGAGCAAACACCAGACCGCGATGCCCAGAATGATCGCCATCTTGTACGACTGGGCCGGGCTGACTTCCTTGAAACGCCGCAGAAGGGGAAAAGAAAGACAGGCGATCAGCATCAGAAACGCAATCTCGGAAAACAACAGGCCCGCGACGATCCCGATTCCGCCCGTCCCTTCGTCCTGTCCCTCAGACAGACTGGACAGAATTCCCCGCCCCATCACCAGAACAACCCCAAGACCGAGAAGACAGGCCAGTCCCCCGAGAGAGACACACACCCCTTTGACCCCATAATAAAGACGGGAACAAACCGGCTTTGGCAATTTCTCGAACATGTTCTCACCTCGAAGGCATTGAAAATATTCTTTCCCGCTCAGGACACCGTCCCAATATAGAACCTCCAATCCCTCGGTGCAACCGAAATGAAAGAGAACGGGACAGGCGCCCCAGGAGAATCCGGAAGTCGGTGTATGCGGTCTTCCACCGGAACCACCAGGAGAATCCGGAAGTCAGGGTATTGAGAAAGAACCTCAGTCCGCTTCAGGGGGCTCTTCCGGGCTCTCCCATTTCTACAAGCCGGGGGACTTCCCGGCATCTTCCCCCTCGGCGCGAGGAGATGCCGCCGGGGCATCCGGTTGCTTTTCCGGAGAGACCGATTCGTCGGGTTTCGACGCCCCCGCTTCCTCGCCTTTCGACGGGGCCTTCTTTTCATCGGCGGTCTTCCACCGGAACCACCCGGACGGGCGCTTTTCTTCCGCGGAACCCTTCGCCCGCTTCAAACGGTCGGTATCCTCGAAACAGAAAAGCAACTGTCCCTGAAATTTTCCCCGGACCTTCACCGCTTCCCCCTCCGGACCCATCTCCCGGGGCAGATGACGGGGCGCGCTCATGGCGGGAATCACCGACAGAAACGCCACGCGGTTGGCCCGCAACAACTGCGATTTTGCCGGGTCCGGATCGGTTCCGCCCACCCCGAGGAAAACCGGGTCCCCCACCGGCGCCACCCGGATCGTTCCCGCGGAGGTCTCCAGAACCGCCCAGCGGACCCGGCTGAAGAAATGTTCCGCCACGGGCGCCCCCGGCGCCTCCCCCGCCGGAACGGTCGCGGTGGTGGAATCCGCGCCGCTCTTCCCGTTCGCCTCCAGCGACAACGCATGAACCCCGAACCGAGGCCCCTGCATCCGATTGCGCCAGACCCCCTCCGGTCCGTCCCCCAGCCAGCGCACCCGACGCACCGGCGTCTGGCCGTAGTCCAGGGCAAGCCCCAGGGAATCGAACGTCGCGCCCGCCTGACCGGCGTACTCCAGCACCAGGCACCCATCGCGCCGCACCGTCCAGGCAACCCGGTCGAACCCGCCGATCGCCCCGGCCTTCACCCTATAGCCAGCCTCCGAAGGGCCATGTTGGAGGGGAGCGTCCCCGGCCACCTCCGTCATTTCGGATTCGTTCCGAATCGGCAGAACGATCCGGCGAGGCCCCTTGCCGAACGGGATCGTCCGGCCTCCCACCGTCACGTCCAGCAACTGTCCCTCGCGCCGGTCGAACCGATAGGCAACATCCTGAACGGAAACCACCAGCGCATCCCCCTGTTCCTGCGCCACCGGGTCCCCGCTCACCGAACCGGCAAGCGCTTTCGAAAAAGAATCCGGTTTCCGCAACGTCCAATTCCAGGCGAGTATTTCCCGGTTTTCGGCATCCAGCGCCCGCACTTCGAGCGCGTCGTGGTTCTCCCACCCCTCGGGAATCGGCAGGTGCAACGCCCCCTGCCACCCGGCGGCCACATTCGGTCCCGGAACTCGACCGGAAACCCAGGCCGCTTTTTCCGCGCGATCGTCCCCGGCCACCAGACCGGGCCAATCCACAATCCGCCACTCGAAGACAGCCTGATCCAGATTCAGAAAATCGTATCGGTTCTCGACCTCAAACGCCCCCTCGAACGGGGAAGGGAGGTCCCGCGCGTTGATCTGAACCGGCGACCAGACGGCCCGCATCGCATTGAGGCCTTCCCCCAGCGGACCGGACACCGCCAGGTCCGGCGAGAACCCGTCCCCCAGGTGGGGCCGATTTCCGCCCGGAGCGGATTCTTTCCCTCCCAGTCCCGGGTAATCCGCTACTGAAAGAAACCCACCCGCGCCGTTGGACGCCCGACACAGGGTCTTCCAGAAATCGTTCAGTCCCGCCGCCGCTCCCGCTTCGGGCAGCCCCTCCAACAGACCGGTCGGCAGGAACACCACCGGATGCCGGGTCTTTTCCAACAGGTCCGGATAGGTACTCAGATGCGTGGCATCCACCCCGGCGAAGAATTCGCCCGGAGCCAACACCTCGCGCCGCTGCCGATCAAACAGGATGAACTCCCCGGCCAGAGCGCGGTTCGCCCCCTGTTCCCCTCCATTGTCCCAGACAAGAACGCTCGGGTGGTTCGCATCCCGCGTCACGAGTTCCCGCACCCGCTCGCGTCCCACCGCCAGGTCGTACGACGCGCCGCCGTATCCGGCCAGTTCATCGAGCACATACAGCCCCACCTCGTCACAGGCGTCGAGGAACGCCGGGTCCGCCGGGCCATCGGCCAGTCGCACGGCGTTCAGGTTCAGACTCTTGAGAAACCGCGCCTCGGCCCGGGGCGCATCGGGCGCCAGGCACCGGCGCGGATCCGCCTCGAAACACCGCCGGTCCACCCCTTTCAGACGAATCTTGCGGCCGTTCAGATAAAAACCGTCATTCGGTTTCAGCTCGATCGTCCGGAAACCGAAACGCTGGGTGAAACGATGGAGCAGCTTGCCGTTGCGTTCGAGCGTCAGGTCCAAGGCATACAGATTGGGCGTTTCGGCGGTCCAGCGCAACGGCGCGGCCACGCGCCCCTTCACCAGAACCTTCACGGCGCCCGTCCCCACCGGCGCCTCGAACGGGTCCCCCACCCGACGACCTTTCAGGGTGCGCACCTGCCCTCGCACCACCGCCTCGGTCGTGATTCCGGCCAGGTGCAGATCGGCCGAAAAATTGCCATCCGCCTGCGCATCGATCGCCACCCACTCGACCGCCTCGCGCGGCAGCGCCTCCAGGTACACGGGACGATAAATCCCCGCCAGAATCCAGGAACCGGGCAGGCGTTCCGCCACGTCAACCGACGGGTTCGACGACACCTTGTTCACCGTGACCTCCAGAACATTCTCCTTCTCCGTCTCGTTGAGCAGATCCGTCACGTCGTACTGGAACCGGTAGAACCCGCCCTGATGCTTCGGTCCGGCGCTCTTCCCATTCAGCGAGACCTCGGCATCCGTCTTCACCCCCTCGAACACCAGCCGCACCCGTCGTCCGCGCCACGACTCGGGCGTTCGGAACGCCCGCCGGTACTGCCCCACCTCCGCCTCGCGGCCGGGCGCATCCCCCGACTGCAAAGTCCCGAATCCCTCCAGTTCCCAGAACGAGGGAACCGGGATCACCGCCTTTTCCCCACTGCGGCGTCCCGCCGAACAGGAAAACTCCCAACCCGATCCGACCGCCTGATCCCCGGCAACCGGAACATCGGACAGGAAGAGTCGTTCCGTGGTTCCAGCGGTGAAAAACCGGCAACCGGAAAGACCGGAAAGAAACAGAAGAAAAATCAAGAAACGGGTCTGACGCATGATGAAGACGCTTCCTCATAGATAGAATAATCCGCCGGCGGGGACGCCGACGCGACAAACAAAAACGGGCCAAGCCCTCCGCCGGTACCCCCCGGTAACATCACCCGGTCGGCCGACGGGGAGGGTATTGGTTAATAGGACCAGTGAACAGGGGGAAGCATTCCGTCCACCCCGTCCTGACGGTCCACTGCGTCCATCCCGTCCATTCTGTCCACCCCACCCCGCCCCCGCGCTCACTCGACCGGCAGGTCGAACCCGAAATACCGCACCGCATTGCGGTAACAGATGTCCTGGGCCATCGCGCCGATCCACGGCAGGTCGTGGGGGATCAACCCCTTCCGGATATCGTGCCCCAGCAGGTTACACAGAATCCGCCGGAAATACTCATGGCGCGTGTACGACAGAAACGACCGACTGTCGGTCAGCATCCCGACGAACCGGCTCAGCAGCCCGAGTTGCGAGAGCGTCTCGAGGTGCCGCTCCATGCCGTCCTTCTGATCCAGAAACCACCACCCGCTTCCCCACTGCATCTTGCCGGGTCGCGACCCGTCCTGAAAATTCCCGATCATGGTCGCCATGAGCGCGTTGTCGCGCGGGTTCAGGTTGTAGAGAATCGTCGGCGCCAGTTGATTCGTCTGGTCGAGCCGGTCCAGCATCCGTGCCAGGGGCCCGGCCATCTCGCGGTCCCCGATCGAGTCGAACCCCGCGTCCACCCCCGCCTGACGCAACATCCGCGTGTTGGTGTTGCGCAACGGACCCAGATGCAGCTGCCGCACCCACCCCCGGGCATGGTCCATCCGGCCGAACTCGACCAGCATCGCCGACTTGAACCGGTCCGCCTCGTCGCCCGTCAACGCCTTGCCCCCTCGAACTTTCGAGAAAAGCGCGGCAATTTCCGGCTCGGTGTAGTCCTCCGCATACGCGGTGTCCAACCCCAGATCCGACACCCGGCATCCGGCCTCGTGGAAAAAAGCGTGACGCGCGTACAACGCTTCCAGATAGGAAGCGAAGTCGCGGATTTCGACATCCGCCGCCTCCCCCAGCCGATCCACCCAGGCATTGAACGCCTCGGGCGACTCGACCGCCAGACCCTTGTCCGGACGCCACGTGGGCAGGACCCGAATTTCAAACGAGGGGTCGGCGGCAATCGCCCGATGGTGAGGCAGGTCGTCCACCGGATCGTCCGTTGTGCAGACCAGCCGCACCCGGCTCGCGCGCATCAGTCCCCGCGCCGACATCTCCGGCTCGGCCAACCGTTCAAGCCCAACCGCCCAGATGCGTTCCGCCGTAGCGGGCGAAAGCAGATCCGAGACCCCGAAGTAACGCGCCAGTTCCAGGTGCGTCCAGTGATAGAGCGGATTGCGCAAGGCGCACGGCAGCGTCTCGGCCCACTTCTGGAACTTCTCGCGGTCCGGCGCATCGCCCGTGCAATACCGCTCCGCCACGCCGTTGGTCCGCATGGCGCGCCACTTGTAGTGGTCCCCCGCGAGCCAGATCTGCGTGAAGTTCTCCCACCGGCGGTCCTCGGCGATCTCCCGCGGATTCAGGTGGCAGTGGTAATCGAGGATCGGCATCGCGGCCGCATACGTGTGGTACAGTTCGCGCGCGGCCCCGGTCTCGAGGAGAAAATCATCGTGAATAAACGCCTCTGTCATCGTGGCGCCTCACCTTCGCGCGCCCCGCGCGCTACTTTTCATAGTGCCAGGTGGGGCGCTCGACCCGCGGGGTCGAGAGGATGTCTATCAACAGCCCCTGCAACAGAAATTGCACCCCCAGCATCAGCGGCAACACCGACAGCATCACCGTTGCCGAGGGGAGCGGCACGTTCGGGTCCACCGGCAGAATCGCGCTCAGCTCGTGCAGCATGGTTCCCCGCGTCCGCAGCGACACGCCGAAACTCCCGATCACCTGAGGCGCGATCCGCACCACCAGAGCGAACAATCCAAACAGAAGCCCGAACAGAAAGGAAAAACCGCCGAACAGATAAAGAGGAATCACGACGGAAAAGTCGCGCAACACATACCGATGAAACAGGCGCGAGAGAAACCCCCGCGTCAGGAAATACGGAAAATACGTCAGCACCTTCCCGATTCGCAGCGACGAGACCTCGCCCGCATACACCGACGGCATCGGACAGTCCAGCACCCGCGCCGACTCCACATTCAACCGGATCAGCATCTCGTTCTCGAAAAAATACCGCCGCGACCGCAACCTATCCAGATCCAGCGCCCGCAGGTAATCCGTCCGGATGGCCAGATACCCGTTCTGCGGGTCGAAGGTGTGCCAGTAACCGCTGGCCAGCTTGGTCAGGAACGTCAGCGAAATATTCCCGATCTTGCGCGACCAGGGCATCTTCTTGAGCGCCTGAAAATGGAGGAACCGGTTCCCCTTGGCGTAGTCGCAAATCTCCTCGGCGATCGGCTCGACCAGGTGCCGCATGAACGGCGGGTCCATCTGGCCGTCGCCATCCAGTTTGACCACGATGTCCGCGTCGCGGCGCAACGCCTCCTCATACCCCGTGGCCATCGCCCCCCCCACCCCCTGGTTCGCCTCGTGCTCCAGCAGCACCAGGCGGGGGTCCGGAATGGACTGGAGGACCGCCTGAGTCCCATCGGGGCTGGCATCGTTGACGGCGATGATCCAATCCACAAACTCGGGAATCTTCGCCACCACATCGGTCACCGTCGCTTCAACCCGGTAACAGGGAATCACCACGGCCACACGGAAAGTTTTGAACATATCGGACTCGCTCCTCCTCGCCCCCCCTGCCGGATCCCGAAAGTGGGCACAAACAAGCCGGGCGCATCCTCCAAATTAGCTCGCCCCGCCCGTCGAAAGTCAAGCGAAAAGCCCGAGATCAAACCGGCCCAGACCCAAACGTCCGGCGACCGAAACCCCACACGCTCCAGGCGACAGGCCCAGACCATGCCGGACACGGTAACGAGTCCACGTCGCAATTTGCTCCGCTTCCCCGGTCGAAACAGACAATTTTGGATCAAGGGGCTATAAAAAAGGACGCCGCGTTGACGAACAACCGATCAACGCGGCAAGGAAGGGTTTGGGTAGGAAATGGCTGTTCTCTTGGGTTTTGGTTGGTATCCAGCTTTGAGGCGGGAAGTTTACTCTGTGTTCCTTTCGGTTGCTTATAGATGCAACTCGCTTTCAACTTCGATGTGCTTATATGCAGAATCCGGGCCAACCCAGTCTCAAGAATCAAATAAAAATCATATAGTGCTGATATAAGGTAAGATAGAATTCTTGCGGCATGCCCGATCGGACGTTGAATCGAAGGGAGTCGGGTCCCGAATCGAGGTTTCACCCCCTGAAGTGTCCAATTGATTGTGCCTCGAAAACGGACAGAGTCCCATTTTGCACCCCCCGGAAACCAAATGGAACACCCCGAAAATCCACACGAATGACTGTCAACAAATAGGTTACCTGTTTTATTTCCGGGACAGGTTCTCCGAATTAGACACCTGTCCAAAATTTTGGACAGGTGTCTAATGAAATGAACAAGTGTCCAGATAAACACGCACGCAGGCCGAAAAGCGCTCCCGAATTATCCGGGAAACGAAATTGAGGCTGGCAAAACCGTACCGGGCTGCGTATCATTCAAGCCGATTGTGTCACATATTCGGTCTCCCCGGCTCTTCTCGGGCTGGGTGCGCCCGGGGGGCAAACACCTCCCGGAACCTCTCCTGAAGAAAAGGATCGTGGAACCCATGAGTCATTTCCCCCAAATCCGCCTTCTCCGAACCTCTGAACGCCCAACTGGGAGAATCGCCGGCTTTCTTGCGCGGGCGGCCTTCTTCTGTTCCCTCTGTGGACTGAGCCTGTTTGCCGCTCTTCCGGTTCTGGCCGCCGAAGCGGGGACGGAACCGCCCCAATCGGCGCCCACAACGCCCCAGGTCCAGTCCGCCCCCCTGAAACCGGAGGTTCAGGAAGTAGCTCCCGGCCTCTGGCGGGTCCGGTTCGGCGAACCCGAGACCTTCGTCCCCACCCGGTTCCGGTACCGTCCCGTCCGGACCGAGGCCCTGGCGACCCTCAAGACCGCCCCCCTGCCGTTCCGGCTCGACGAGATCGCCTGCCACCTCCAGACCGGGCGGTGCGTGGTCTCGGTCCCGCTGGAGCAAACCGGAAGCGACATTTACGGCTTCGGACTCGACCCGAACGCCTTCCGTCAGAAGGGATTGGTCAAGACGCTCCAGGTCAGCGCCGAGCCGGTCGGCAAAACCGGCTACAGCCACGGCCCCACCCCGTTCTATGTCAGTACGGCGGGATACGGCGTGTGGGTGGACACGGCGCGGGTGCCGGTGGTCCATGTCGGCACCCTCAACCCGAAACGCCCCTCTGACTCTCCCCAAAAGAAAGAAGACGAGGAAAAGAAAACTGGATCGAACGAACCGAAAACTTCCGTCTCGGACCTGTACGCCGCCCAGGCCGGACCATCGAGTTCGGTCGTGTTCGACATTCCGGCGGCGCGGGGGGTGGACGTGTACGTCTTCGCCGGTCCCACCATCCGCGAGGCGGTCCAGCGTTACAACCTCTTCTCCGGCGGCGGCGCGATGCCCCCGATGTGGGGACTCGGGATGAAGTACCGCGTCCACACCGGCTCGACGGCGCAGGAAGCGCTGGCGCTGGCGAAAAAACTGCGCGAGCAGAAGGTCCCGTGCGACATGCTCGGCCTCGAACCGGGCTGGCAGAGCCAGTCCTATTCCTGCTCGCTCACCTGGTCGAAGGACCGCTTCCCCGACCCGCAGGGGTTCCTCGACACCGTGCGTGGACTCGGCTACAAGGTCAACCTGTGGGAACACGCCTACATCCACCCCACCTCGCCCCTCTACAAACCGCTCGAATCGCTCTCGGGCGATTACCTGGTGTGGGGCGGTCTGGTGCCGGACTTCACACTCCCCGAGGCGCGGCGGATTTACGGCGAGTTCTTCGAGAACACCCTGGTGAAGAACGGCATCTCGGGCTTCAAGTCGGACGAGTGCGACAAGCAGCCCCTCAGCGACACCTCCCCGTTCAACTTCCCCTTCGCCTCGACCTTCCCCTCGGGCGTGGACGGCGACCAGTACGCGCAACTCTTCGGCACCCTCCAGCAACAGGCGCTCGCGGACGTCTTCGACCGCGCCAACCGCCGCACCTGGAGCGACGTGCGCGCGGCCGGATCGCTGGCCGCGCCCTATCCGTTCACCCTCTACAGCGACGCCTACGACCAGTCGCAGTACCTGCGCCAGCTGCTCAACGCCAGCTTCGCGGGCGAACTCTGGTCGCCCGAGGTGCGCGACGCCGGATCGGCCGAGGAACTCGTCAGCCGCGTGGCCCTGAGCGCCTTCGCGCCCCAGATGTGCCTGAACATGTGGTACCTCAAGAACCCGCCGTGGATGCAGCCCAACCGCGACAAGAACAACGCGGGCGCGTTCCTCGACAACTGGGAGGCGGTGATGGCGCGCTGCCGCGACATCGTCGAACTGCGCATGCGCCTGGCGCCCTATTTCTACGCCGCGTTCTACCAATATCACCAGACCGGCGTCCCCGTGTTCCGGGCGCTCCCGATCGATTTTGCGGACGACCCGGAGGCCCGTGGCGTCGAGGACGAGTTCATGGCAGGCGACCACCTCCTCGTCGCGCCGATCGTAGGCGGCGGCGCGCAAAGGTTCGTGTACCTCCCCAAAGGGACGCGCTGGGTGTCGTACCAGACGCGCGAACTCTTCGAAGGCGGCGCCCGGGTGCCCATGGTCGTGTCCGAGGGGGAGATCCCCCTCTTCGTGCGCGAGAACGCAATCCTCCCGCTCGCCGAGCCGGTCCAGTCCATCGAAGAGAACACGGTCTTCGAAATCACGGCCCATATTTACGGCGAGTACCCCGCGCCCTTCACCCTCATCGAGGACGACGGCGTCTCGCGCGACTTCGAGCGCGGCGCCCTCAACACGGTCACCCTCTCGTGGGACCGGGCGACCCAAAAGGGACAGGTGGAACGGAAGGGCTCCTACCGGGGCGTTCGGTACCGGATGAAGGGGTGGGCGCCGGTGGCAATCCAACCCGCGGGCGCGGCCGAGAAAGCCCCGTCGGTCACCGGTATCTTGGTCGAAGACGAAAAGGTCCAACCCCAGACGAAACCCCTCACCGACGCCCGATGGGACCCCAGCTCGGTCTTCGAGTCCGCGCGCAACGAGGCCGTCGGCCACCTTCTCGACGAAACGCCCGTGACCCCGTTCGCCTTCCACACAAACAACGGCGAGCGCGAGTACGTCTTCATCACCCTCAAGGCCCCCGCCGCCCTCGAGTTCATCCGGATTCAGAACCGCCTCAACAGCACGTCGGA
>DAOPYU010000135.1:0-10181 GCA_035353095.1 Candidatus Sumerlaeota bacterium
GGTTTCCGACGCCGCTCCCCCGCGCCGCAACGAACTGATGAACACCCCCTGTTTGTCGGAGCGTTTCAACTCGAGGGCGGACATGATCGTCAGGTCGCGCACGGTGATATCCCACGCCTTCAATTCCTTGTCGTCCCCCACGGCCATCTCGCGCGCCACCGTCTTGAGGGAAAACTTTTTCTCCTCCCCCTTGCGCTGCACCGTCAGGCTCACCTCTTTCCCGATCGGCGTGGAGAGAACCAGCCGGTTGAAAAGCGGGAGATCCTCGGCCAGCCGCGCATCCACCTTGACCCCGTCGAACTCGGTCAGAATATCCCCGGCCTGCACGCCGCAATCCACGGCGGGCGATTTCTCGACAATCCCGCTGACCAGCACCCCCTTCTCCTCGGACGCCCCCTTCAGGCGCGGCTGACACTCCAGGCCCGTCCAGCTGCGCAGCACCTTTTTCTGCTCGATCAATTGCTTCACGATGGACTGGGCCAGGTCGGCCGGAATCGCCCCCCCGAGGCCCGCCACCCCCACTTCGTTGATCCCGATAATGTCTCCCTCGAGGTTCACCAGCGGCCCGCCGCTGTTTCCCCCATAAATCTGGGCGTCATGCCCGAGCCAGCGCACCAGCGAACCCGTCTGTTCGCCATCGAGCTGAAACATCGAACCCATGCTGCTCGGGAACATCATGCTCGTGTTCGACACGATCCCCTTGGTCACCGATTGCGTCATTCCGCCGGGGCTGCCCATCGCCAGCACGACATCGCCCACCTTGACGCGGCTCGAATCGCCAAACTTCGCCACCGGCACCGGAGACTGGGGGTTCTTGCGCGTGTCGAGTTTCAATTTCAGGACGGCGATGTCCGCCAGCGCATCGGTTCCGACCAGATCCGCGTCAATTTCCTCTCCGTCCGGCATGCGGCAAACGATCCGCGTGGCCTTGCCCGCCACATGGTGGTTGGTCACCACATGGCCCTCCGGCGTGATAATGGCGCCGCTGCCCGACGCCTGCATTTTCTCCAGACGCCCGTCGGACGGTTCGGTCGTGACAATGTTGACCCGAACCAGCGCCGGATAAACCCGCGCCATCGCCCGATTGATCGCCTCACGCATCCCGGCGTCTTCCGACCCGGCCGGAGCCGCCACCTGAGTGGCCGTGGTGGGAGCGGCGGGAGACGCGACCGCCCCGCCTTGAGAAAATCCCGACCCTGGAACGGACGCGGCACACGCCCCCACACACAACGCCAACGAGAACAAAACCGAACGATTGATCATGGTACACCTCGAAGATCAAATGGGGCGACACCAGTCCGCCCAACCGGGACAGGCCTCCGCAGGGGACTCCGGTCCGGCTTCACTTCAGACCCATACAAACCGGAAAGCCGCCTCACCCTGCGGGTTCTGTCCGCACAATCTTTCCGGCAAGCAACCTTGAGGCCACTCTCTGCCATAACCCGGTGGAAATCAACTTCTTTTCTATTTCAGGCGCAATATCCCCCCCCCGTTTTTTCCCGGAGGAGAAAAACCGCCCCCCCCAGCTGTGGCAGATTGTCCGTCTCCCAGACACGTGCGCCATTGTGGCGCGTACGGGGTGGGAGTTTTCTTCAAGATAGGGAGAGGCGGGATCGGAAAAACTTGCGACCCGTTCATTCGGAAAGACGCGGATGAGAGGAAGGGAAGCGCGGATAAATAATGGAAACGCCCCGCAGTTTTGCGCTGCGGGGCGGCAAAGTTCCTGGTGGAGGGAGCTGGATTCGAACCAACGAAGACTTACGCCAACGGGTTTACAGCCCGTCCCCTTTAGCCACTCGGGCATCCCTCCGAACGGGAACGCAACCATGCCACAAGAGAGGGGGCGCTGTAAAGTTTTTTTTTCAGGCTTTTGCTGGCGAAACCACCGATCCCTCCCAACGGACCGGGAACACCTCGTGGTCAGGCGAATTGCGAGGTTGTCGTTTGGGGGGAAGATGCCCGGAAGCCCCCCGTTCCGAAAAATGGGGATAGCCCAGAGGTGGCACGGGCGTCCCGCCCGTGAAGGACCGACGTTCTCGCAGGCAGGGCCGGGAACTTTGAGGCTTTTACCCGGAGCCCTTTCATGGGCGAGACGCCCATGCCACCTCAGACCCCCCTTCCTCGCCGAGGGAAGAACCCAGGATGGGAAGGGGGACGTTCGTGAACCGAAAGATCCTCTGACAAGGAGGAGTTCCTGCCAACGGACCGCAAACCAGCGGATTATCGGTTCGCTTTCGTCAAAGGATGGAGCACTTCACGGATGGCGCGCGCCAGATCCCGGACCAGATAGGGCTTGCAGAGAAACTTGGCGATGCCGATCGAGCGCGCCAACCGCTCGTTCAGAATGTTGTTGTGGGCCGTGCAGAGAATAATCGGGATGGCGGGTTGCACCTGAAGAATCCGTTTGGCCAGCGCATAACCGGTCAACTCGGGCATCGTCAGATCGGTGATGACCACATCATAGCCCGCCGGATTCTGACAAAAGCGCTCGATGGCCTGCCGGCTGCGCGTCTGGGCGTCCACCCGGTATCCCAGCCGGCCCAGGGCCTCGACGGCCAGGTGAGTCAACGCTTCATCGTCGTCCACAAACAGCAGACGCTCGGACCCCGTGAGCGGCGCTTCCGGCGCGGCGATGTGGCCCGTCTGCGGCTGTTCCCGGGGGACCAGAGGCAGATAGATCAGATAAGTGACCTGACTGGGTTGTTCCCGCCGAACCTCAAGGTCCCCGTCGTGTTTAAGGAGGACCTCCTGCACCGTGTCAAGCAGAC
Organism: Candidatus Sumerlaeota bacterium; assembly: GCA_035353095.1. Classification (GTDB taxonomy): domain Bacteria; phylum Sumerlaeota; class Sumerlaeia; order UBA8349; family UBA8349; genus DAOPYU01. Next base: position 2,769 of record DAOPYU010000135.1, read on the forward strand.
AGAGGGTTTCGTCTGCGTCTTTCGGGATCGGGGTCCCTTCGAGCGCTTCACAGCACACGGTCACCCGGACAAATCCCAGGGGGTTCTGGGAGGAGTCTGGTTCTTCGTCGGGTTTCATTTTCCCGGGAATCCAGCCGGTCTCGTCGAGCGAGACCGACAGGACCCCACCGGCCGTGCCCAGATTCATCTGCGCCAGGTTGATCATGTCTTCCAGAATCTTATGGATCTGGGTGATTTCCACCCGAATTGCGCCCGCCGGTTCGCGGATTTCCTCGTGCAACTGGATGTGCGGATGGATGGCCGCGCGCACCAGATCGAGCGTCTGACGCAGGAGCAGTTCAGGCCGCACACTCTTGCGTTCCTCCTCCGTCTGACCCGAGAGCGCCTGCAGCTGGGCCACGAGCGGTCGGGCGGCCTGCGTACGCTTGAGAATCCACTCGAGGCTGTCGCGGATCTTGTCGTCCGGTCCCACCTGGTGCAAGGCTTCCTCGGTATAACCCAGCAACGCCTGCAGGATATTGTTGAAGTCGTGCGCAATTCCCAGAGTCAGGGAGGAGACCGCTTCGATATGTTGCGCGTGATCCATGCGATGTTCGAGCGCGGCCAGTTTCACCCGTGTCTGCAGTTCGCGCGAAACATCAATGAAGGTTTCGAGGATCACCTCGCGATCGCCGTGATGCACCCGAACCGCGCTTTTGCGGATGGGGATCTGAGAACCATCCATCCGGATCAGGGTCTGTTCGACGGTGCCGGTTTCAAAGGTGGACGAATCGCGCAGGAGGCAGACAGGACTCTGGCCGTGGCAGAGGAACCGCGAGCAGGAATGGCCCAGAAGCGCCCTTTTATGCCCCGCCCCGAGAATCTCGATGGCGTGTTCATTGGCATCGAGGATCGAGCCGGTCTGGGCATCCACCACCACAATGCCCGCCTGGACGAAACCGAGGATCGCCTTCAGTTCAAACCGATTGACGCGCAGGGAGTCGCGGTAGCGGCGGCGGGTGAACTTTTCTTCTTCCAGCAGGCGGTTGGTTTCGGTCAGGGCCTGATCGCGCTCGATGACGCGAACTTCAAGTTCCGCCTTCACACTGAGCAGTTCGCGCTCGACCTTCCACTTGGCGCTCAGGGCCGCCGCCAACTGCTGGATCTCCATCCGGTTGAACGGTTTCTGGAAATAGAGGAACTTGTCGGGGGGGGGGATCAGTTCGGCAATATCGCGCGGATTGACATCCGTATAACCGGTCACCAGGACAATATTGATATTGGGGTCCGCCTTGCGGATTCGCTCGCCCGCCAGCACGCCCGTAATGCCCGGCGGCATGCGAACATCGAGAAAGGCAATCGAAAACGGATGCTTGTCGGCCACCGCCTTCTGGACCGTCTCGACAGCATCCTGACCCTGATGGCAGAAAACCAGATCGTACGATGCCGCGTCCGGCACGGAACTCAAATCGGTCCTGAACAATTTACTGGACAAGGAATCGAGTTCAAGATCCGCCGGTTTTTCCGGCGCAACCTTAGCCAGGGCATCATGAAACGCGTCCAGGACGGCCTGTTCATCATCCGCCACCAGAATGCGAAACCGCTGATTTTCCGGAGTTACAACCTCATTCATGAACGCGACTCTCCCTCACCCTCCTCGCTCTGAACAAATGTTATAGGCTGGGATTGGGCACAAGCAAGAGAAAACACGCACCCAGGCCCGGTCCGGCGCTCTCGGCACTCAGTTCCCCCCCCATCGCCCGCATCAGGTTGGCGCAGGTGTGAAGATTGAACGACATGGCCGAGGCCTTGCTGCGCGGGGCGTCCATGGCAAATAGCCCCTCGATCTGCTCACGCGTGAACCCCGGCCCATTGTCCCGGATTCGAATCACAAGCCGGTTGGGCTCGGAGGTGTCGCATTCCACCGAAATTTTGCCGAGGTCCGGCTCCGTGCGCGTTTCCACCGCCCAACGCGCCTGCTGCAGCAGGGCCTTCAAGACATGCAGGAGAGGAACCCGCTCAACCTGAAGCGGAGGGACTTCTTCAAAACGAGAATCCACTTCGATCCGCAGGCGCTCATCTCCCTGGCATCCCGCCAGCCGCAACGCTTCCTGGACCATCTGAGCCAGATTGACCCGTTCCTTCACTTCCTCGCAGTAAACGAACCGGTCGTACTCGCCCAGTACCCGCTCCATCCGTTTGAAACACTGGGTGAAGGACTCTTCGACCTTGAGCATTTCGTCGGTCTTGGTTTTCAGGTCCGACACCGCCAGCGCCGTGAAACGCAGCAGATCGCTCTTGCGCTCTTCGGGGCTTCCGGGGTCTTGGAGTTCCTCGACCGCCCGGCGCATCTGTTCCAGACGCAGCCCCCGGATCAGATCGGTCATCCGCTCGATGCCCAGCGTCATGGGCACCAGCGCATTGCGCAGGGCATGCATGACGTCGCCCGCAATCTTGGCCATGCCCGCCTCGAAGGTGTGGCGCAGCATCCGCTCGCGCGACTTTTCCAGCAGCAACACCATCCGGTTGAACTCGCGCTGCAAAGCCCCGATCTCATCAGTGCGATTCGCCACGATCATAACCGAGAGATCGTCGTGTTCGCCCACCGCAATGACGTGGTGCGTGAGGCGCGCAATGGGCTTGATGACCAAACGGTGGAGGACCTGCATCAGAACCACCAGCACCAACGCCCCCACCACCAGCAGGGAGAACCACGCCATCCAGACGGATTCCCGGCCCTGAGCCATGATTTCGCGGGGAATTTCCGCCCGCGTCAATAACAAGGGAATCCCATCCGCGCGGGTCAGGACACGGTAGATATACAGATGGTCCGGACCCGTTTCATCCAGATAGTCTTCATTTCTGGAGAGTGGCTGCAAGTTATCCTCGACCCCCATCTGGCGCAAGACCGCCCACTCCTCCGCCCCGAGTTTGTTTCCTCCCAACAGCGACTTTTCGTCCGCAATCGGCCAGACCTGCAACTTGACCCGAGTCTGAGACCGGATGGCCTCGACCAGGGTCTCGTCCAGCAGACGCCCCGCCACGAATGTTCCGTGACTGGGAGTGTGGTAATCGTTATCCACGATCGGACGCGAGGAAAAAACCATCACGCCATACGGCGTCATCGTCATGCCGCTGCGGGAGTACCTGTCGAATGTTTTCGCGTCAATCGTGCCGCTGGTCGAAATTTCGTCCAACAGGAGGGGAAACGAGAATCCGGAGGGTAAGGGAACCTCCTTGCTATTTTCCAGATCCCAGAATTTCTCCCACACCACCTTTTTCCGGGAATCCGCAAGGCAGATGAAACTGGCATCGTTCGCCTGAAAGGCACGATCCATCAGATTGTCTTCCACAAACGAGGGCTTTTTCCCGACCGTGTATTCGTAGGTATCCGTCCAGGCCGCCCAATCGTTCGCAAATGTGGCCTTATGTTCCATCACATTCCAGATCGCCGACTCGCACCGATCCGCGTCCGCGTGTGCGGCCTGACGTTCCAGTTCCAGGAACCCGGGCGTGAGCGCCCGCGTCAAAACTTGATAATTCAGACACGCCAGAACCAGAAAGATTCCCACAATCCATGCGCCGACGCGCAGGTTCAAGGTCATCACACACCTCCCATTCGATCGGGCGACGCTGGCGTCCACCCTTCCCGCTTTGGACCACCCGCCTGCGACATTTTCGCATTCATCCGAAGAAAATGCCAATTCTCCGCCCCGTCACATCCATTTCCGAAAAAATGTTCCGCTCTGAAAAAATAAGACAAGATGCTGTCGCGCTTGTATCCAGCGCCGACATCATATAAAAGAAAATGGACGGATGCGAGAATTTTCCGGCATCCGGCCGCATTTCCCGGTTTTCGCCACCGGCAACCGCGCCGGGACCAACTCCCAGGCGAGCAACGAACACTTGCCGCCGAAACGGGAGAACCCGGAATTCTTTCGAGACCGCGTTTTCTGTCCGGACAAGAGCCGGACCGAGCGAGAAACGCAGGGCGGACAGGAAAGAACTCATGCTCTGGCAACGTTTCAAGAACTGGTTCCGAGGGCTCTTCAACCTCGAGCCGGTTTTCCTCTGTGATTCCTGCCGATACGACTACGGCAACGCCTGCAAACGGCGCGAACGCCCGAATGCCCTGGAGTGCCCGGACTACCGGAAAAAAGGGGCATCGGGCCAATAGGCTCGGAGGTGGCACGGGCGTCCCGCCCGTGGATGCCTGACGTTTTCATCGGCCAGGCTGGGAATCTCAGGGCTTTTTTCCCGGAACTCCTTCATGGGCGAGACGCCCATGCCACCTCGAAACCGCTTTCCTTGAGGTCCGAAGATGAGGGATGTGGGTTATACCTAAACGATGAGGGGTTTCTGGGGGCAGAAGAGAACAGGAAAAGGGGGCTGGCGTTTCCCCCTGCAGATAGGGTAAAAAAGAGGGCGTGGGGTTGACGGAACCGTCCGCACCTGGACGGAGAGGGAACCCATCAGAAGGAGCAAACAAATGGTGAGGGGTCTGGGACAAATCGGTTGGCTGGTGACGCTGGGTCTGGTCCTGAGCGCGATGCCCGTCCGGGCGGCTGAAGAAAAGTGGCCGGGCGCGGGAGAACCGTCGAGCGGACAGGGCGTGGTCGCCACCGCCCGCGCCAAGAGTGGGCCCTCCCAACTGGTGGACCGGATCGTGGCGTGGATTGACAATGAACCCGTGGCCCTGAGCGAAGTGGAAGAAGCCCTGGTGCAGTATCAGGCCGAAGGCGATATTCCGCGCGCCGGAACGAAGGAAGACCTCCTGCGCAAAGCGCTGGACCGATGGGTGGACGATCAGTTGATGTTCAAGGCCGCCGAGAAGGCCGGCGTCAAACCGGCGCCGGAGACCCTGGACACCCAGGTCCTGACTCGCTTGCGCAGCGTCGAGGAAAACCAGGGCGGACGCGAGAATCTCGATGCGCTCCTGAAGGCCGGCAACGTGGACCGCGAGTGGTTCCGCGAGCGCCTGCGGCGGCTGGTGACCCGCGAATGGACCATCGCCCTGGCTATCAGCGCGCGCGTTCAGGTGACCGACGCCGAGGTGGCCGCCTTCGAGGAAAAACGCAAGGCGGAAGGGAAGCCGACGGTCCTGTACCGGGTGGTCCAGGCCTTTCTGCCCCTGAGCGCCTCGGTCTCCGACAGTCAGGTGGAAGCGGCCCTTACGGACTTGACGGACATGCGCCTCAAGGCGGTCAAGACCACCGATTTCCTCACCACGGCGCGCGAATGGGCCGGGCGGCATGCCACCGAGGGCGCCGAAGCGGGTGTCCTGGGGGCCTTCGCGCCAGGAGACATGAGTTTCGAGGCTCTGGACAAAGCCATGCAGGCGCTCGAGGTGGGCCACAGCTGCGACCCCGTCCGCACGCCACGCGGGTTGCACGTCCTGTACCTGGAGAGCAAAATCTCGGGACGCCAACTGCTCTTCAAGGAACGGTACGAGTCCGAGCAGAAGAAATGGGTCGAGCAATTGCGTTCCACCGCCAACGTGCAGGTCGCCACCCCCCTGCTGCCGGACTCCGAGAACCGCTGAGACCCTGCCGGGTTTTTCTGGCGTTTCTCCCGTCCTTTTGCCAACATGGAATCGTTTTCTGGATGCCGTTTATCCGGGCGGGGTCACACACCCCTTCCCGATTCATTCTGTTGGCGCAAGGAGTCCCCGATGCACTCGCCCCGTTTTTCTTCGCGCAGGACCGTCTGTTGCCTCACCCTGACCGCGTTTCTGCTGACACCGCTCGTGTGGGCCGCTTCCACCGGCGCGAACCTGGACCCGAAACGGATCGAGGCAATCGCGGCCCTGCTGCCCGAAAAGCCCACGGGGTTCGGCAAACCGATTTCCGACCGGGCGGCCTGGGAGGCGCTGGGCAAACAACTCGCCTTCCGCAAGATCGTCGCCAGGGCCGAACTCCTGCTCTCCACCCCCTTCCCGGATTCCCCCGATGAACTCTACCTCGAGTTTTCGGTGAACGGGAACCGGGAAAACTACCAGAAGGTCGCGGAAGAACGCCGCTCGCAGGTCCAGATCTTCACCCTGGCCGAGTGCGTCGAGAACCAGGGCAATTACCTCCCCGCTCTCGAAGAGGTCATCAATGAACTGTGCCTCGAACGAACCTGGGTCTTGCCGGCCCACGACAAGAGCCTGGAGAACTTCGACCTCAAGACGACAGACATTGACCTGGTCTCGTCGGCCCTGGCGTGGGAACTGGCCATGAGCGACTACCTGCTGGGCGACAAACTCAAGCCCGAAGTGCGCGACACGATCCGCCGCAACGTCGAGGTCCGAATCCTGAACCCCTTCCGCCAGATGGCCACGGGAATCCGGGAAGAGAATTTCTGGTTGCGGACCACCAACAACTGGAACGCCGTGTGCTTGGCCGGAGTGACCGGTTCGGCCCTGGCCCTGCTCGACAAACGCGAGGACCGCGCCTTCTTCGCCGCTGCCGCGGAGTTCTACATCAAGAACTTCCTGAAGGGTTTCACCCCCGACGGCTATTGCAGCGAAGGGGTCAGTTACTGGAATTACGGCTTCGGCCATTACGTCCTGCTGACCGAGGCGTTGCGCCAGGCCACGGGCGGTCGCCTGGACCTGATGGAAGCCCCGGAAGCTCGACCCGCCGCCCTCTATGGGACCCGCATCGAAATCCAGAACGGCATCTGCCCGGCGTTCGCCGATTGTCCGGTCAACGCCAAACCCGACCCCGACCTGCTCGCGTATCTGGACCACCGGTACGGACTGGGGTTGAACCGCAAGGTCGAACCCGGCGTGAGTGGTTCCCTTTTCGAAACCCTCTTTTACTCCTGTCCAGCGGCGTTTCCGGAAACAAAATCCTCGGAGCCCCGTCCCGCGGTCAGTCCCGAGCGCGAGTGGTTCGCCGACGCGGGCGTCTATATCGGCCGCCCGGACGCGAAGAGTGAACCCAAACTGGCCGTGGCGCTCAAGGGCGGACACAACGCCGAACACCACAACCACAACGACGTGGGTTCCTACCAGGTGGTTCTGAACAACGCCGTTCCCCTGGTGGACCCGGGGTCGGAGGTCTATACCGCGCGGACCTTCAGCGATCAGCGTTACGAAAGCCAGGTCCTGAACTCGTTCGGGCACCCGGTGCCGCGAGTCGCCGGAAAGCTACAGGAAACCGGACGGAAGGCGGAAGGTCAAATCGTACGCGAGGACTTCTCGGGCATGGGCGACACCCTGATCGTGGACCTGAAATCGGCCTATGCGGTTCCCGAACTGCAACGGCTCGAACGGACCTTCACGTATCTGCGAAGCGAGCGGGGCCGTTTCATCGTGAGCGACCTGGTGGCGTTCAACAATCCGGAAAAATTCGAGACCGCGCTGATCACCTTCGGGACAAGCGAAGAGGTGAAACCGGGCGTTCTGGAAATCCGGGAAAAGGGAGAAGTGCTCCGCGTGACCATCGA
>DAOPYU010000136.1:0-10157 GCA_035353095.1 Candidatus Sumerlaeota bacterium
GAATTCGGGGACGCTGACTCCGGGCAAGGGGAAGCCGTCCGCGCTTCCGGGCAGTTGGCCTCAGTTCCGCGGGCCGCAGCGCGATGGGATTGCGCGTCCGCAGCGCAAACTGGCCAAGACATGGCCGGCAGGGGGGCCGACTGCGTTGTGGAGTGTGGACCTGGGGCCGGGTCACGCCGGAGCGGCGGTCCATAAGGGGCGGGTCTATGTGATGGATTACGACCGGACGAAGGAAGAAGACGTGGTGCGGTGCCTTTCGTTCGATACGGGCGAGGAAATCTGGCGTTACGCTTATTCCGCGTCGGTGAAGTACAACCACGGCATGTCGCGGACAGTGTCGGCGGTGACGGACGACTATGTGGTCACGCTGGGGCCGAAGTGCCATGTTCACTGCCTGAAGGCGGCGACCGGGGAACTGGTGTGGAAGAAGGATCTGGTCAAGGAAAACGGGACGGTGGTGCCGTTGTGGTATGGTAGCCAGTGTCCGTTGATTGACGGGGACAAGGTGATTCTGGCGCCGGGCGCCAAGCCGCTGATGATGGCGGTCGAGCTGGCGACGGGCAAGGTGGTGTGGGAAGCCAACGCCCCCAATATGGACGGAATGACGTATTCGTCCATTCTCCCGATCGAGTTCAAGGGGCAGCGTCAATATGTATATTGGTGCAACAATGGGGTGGTGGGAGTGGCCGCGAAGGACGGCAAGGTTCTGTGGACCAAGCCGGACTGGAAGATCAAGGACGGCAACGTACCCTCGCCGGTCTGGGCGGGCGACGACCGTCTGTTCTTCTGCGGGGGGTATGGAGTGGGCGCGTGCATGGTACGGCTGGAAAGCGGGGCTGACGGAAAGATCACCCCGAAGGAATTGTACCGCTTGAAGCCGGCCGGTTTCGGTTCGGAGCAGCACACGCCGATTTTCTACGACGGGTACCTCTATGGGGTGGACCCGCGCCAGAACAACAAGACCAAGATGGTGTGTCTGAATCCGGCGAACGGTCAGCGGGTCTGGACCAGCGGGACCGATACGAATTTCGATCTGGGCCCCTATCTGATTTGCGACGGGGTGATTCTGGCGCTGGATGGGGAGACGGGGACGTTGTTCATGCTTCAGGCCAGTTCGAGCGGCTATAAGGAGTTGGCCAAGGCGAAGGTGTTGTCGGGCCGTTTCGCGTGGGCGCCCATGGCGCTGGTGGAGGGACGGCTTTTGTTGCGCGACGAGACGAAGATGATCTGTCTCGATCTGGGCGCGTAAGCGGGGAGCGGACTGAATCCGGTCCCGGGACCGGGGAAGGGGAGGAAGGAACGATGCGTTTTCCCGTAAACAGACGGTGTTTCTTGAAATCCGCCAGCGTGGGAGTGGCGGCGGTGGGGACAGGAGCCGCAACGTCGGTGCTGGGCGCCGATCCCCAGGCGGGAACGACCGCCGAAGGATTGAACCTGCCGTATGCGTTCAAACCGGCGGGGGAGACGGTTCCCTTTGGAAAAGATTCGCCGCTTGGCGTGGCGTTTGACGCGAAGGGCAACCTGTATGTCGCGGTGGCGAAATCGGTCCGTGTTTTCGACCCGCAGGGGAAGGATGTGCGGACCCTGACGGTACCGGACGTGGCGCGGTGCGTGGCGGTGGATGACGAGGGGATGGTTTATGTGGGCCTCAAGACGAGTCTGGCCAAGTTCGACGCGTCGGGTCAGTCGGTTGCGACGTGGGGGAACGAGGGGCGTGAGTCCGGACAACTTCTGTATGTGACCGGGGTCGCGGTGGACAACAAGCGCGGAGCGCTTTATGTGTGCGATGCGGGGAACCGCAAGGTCCATCGTTATTCTTTGAATGGCGATTATGTGGACAGTCAGGCCGGTTTCACGATTCCCAGTCCTTTCTTTAGCTGTGCGTTGGACCCGCAGGGCCGTTTGTGGGTGGCCAACACGGCGGAGCATCGTCTGGAGCGGTTCGACTCGGACTGGCAGCGCCAGGAAAAATGGGGTGAGTATGGAACCGCGCCGCATCAGTTCTGCGGGTGTTGCAATCCGACGAACTTTGCGTTCATGGCTGATGGAATTTGTGTGACGGCGGAGAAGGGGATTCCGCGTTTGAAGGCCTATTCCACTCCGGGGCAGCTGGTGGCGTTTCTGGGGCCGGATGCGTTTTCGGCGGGTGTGGCTGGACTGGATGTGGCGGTGGATGGAATGGGTCGGATCGCCGTGGTGGAACCGAAAGCGAATCAGGTGCGCTTTTACCGGCTGGAGCCGAGCGGCGGAAAGGGAGCGAAGGGATGAGGAAGCAGAAGGAAATCTCCCGTCAGGAATTTTTGACGCGTGTGGGTCAGGGCGCCAGTTTTCTGTTGCTGGGGGGCATTCTGGGCAGTCTGGGTGAACGCAATGTGCGCGGAGGAACGGTCTGGCAGATTGACCCGATGAAATGTACGCAGTGTGGTCGTTGCGCGACCGAATGTGTGCTGGATCAATCAGCGGTGCGCTGTTTCCACGAGTTTCACATGTGCGGGTATTGCAATTTCTGTACGGGATTTTTCGAGACGGAACGTGTGGCGCTCGATGAAGGGGCGGAGAATCAGGTCTGCCCGGCGGGGGCGATCAAGCGCAAGTTTGTGACCGATCCGTATTTTCAGTATGAGATTGACGAGACGCGGTGTGTCGGGTGCGGCCGGTGTGTGAAGGGGTGTACGCAATTCGGTAACGGTTCGCTCTATCTGCAGGTACGGCACGACGTGTGTGTGCATTGCAACGAGTGTTCGATCGTGAAGTCGTGTCCCGGCAACGCTTTTGTGCGGGTGCCGGCCTCCAAACCGTATATTCCCCGGTTGGGAGGCGAGTCCTGATGCGATTGCGCGGGTTTGTGCCGGTGATTTTTCTGTTGTTCCTTTGTTTCTGGCCACATGGGGTGGATGCGGCGAACCCGGTGGATCGGTTTCCGCCGCCGGATCTGGGGAAGGAATATGCGTATCCGAGTTCCTCGTATGCGCCGGCGCGCGCGGGGTGGCTGGCGTGGGTGGACCTGGGGGCGCTGGTGTTGGGTTTGTCCCTGGCTTCCCTGATCGCGTTGCGCTGGCGCAGCCGTCGCTGGATGCTCTTTCTATCCATTGCGTCGCTGCTGTATTTCGGTTTCTACCGCAAGGGGTGTGTCTGCCCGATCGGGACGATCCAGAATGTAGCCCAGGCGTTGTTTGACAGTTCCTTTGTGCTGCCCTGGGGGGTATTGGCCTTTTTCGGGTTGCCATTGATGTTTTCGCTCCTGTTCGGTCGGGTGTTCTGCGCGGGGGTGTGTCCGCTGGGGGCGTTGCAGGATCTGGTGCTCATCAAGCCGTTGAAGGTTCCACGCGGGTTGGACCACGGGTTGAGTCTGTTGCGGTATTTCTATCTGGGGCTGGCGGTCCTGCTGGCCGCGACCGGGACGACTTATCTGATCTGCCGGTACGATCCGATCGTGCCGATTTTCCGTTTCTCGGCGAGCTATCCGATCTGGATCTGGAGCGCGGGGGTGGTGGCGCTTTCGCTCTTCGTGGGACGGCCCTATTGCCGGTATCTGTGTCCCTATGGCGCTCTGCTGGGTTTTTTCGCGCGTTTTTCCGCGAAGCGGACCTCGATTTCGCCCGCGGAGTGTGTGGTGTGCGGGTTGTGCCGGGACGCCTGTCCGTTCGGCGCGGTGCGTGAAGGGGGCAAGGATTCGGAGGAAGGCGCATGATACGCAACCATAAGGAATTCTGGCGGGGGGTGTCGCTGCTTGTTGTGCTTTGTGCGCTGGGCAGCCTGATGGGCTACCTGGCGGCGCCCTCGCTGGCGCACCTGCACTATTCGGTCCGGTTGGCCGAACGGCTTTATGCGCAGGAATCGCGGGATTTGAAAAAAGAGTCCGTCGAAGAAAAAATTCGACTCGACCGGGAGAAGAACTCGGTCGAAATGCAGGCGGTCCGGACCCTGGGGCTTTCGCCGAATCAATTGTATGAAGAGGCCCGCGAGGTGCACCGCCGATTCCGGATCGGCTCGCTTCTGTTTGGCCTCTGGTGCGGCGTGGTGGCCGGGTTGAAGCTGGTGAATCTGTTTGTGACCCGGCAGGGGTCTTTTTACGAGGCCGACAAGGCGCATTGTCTGGCGTGTGGCCGGTGTTATCTGGCCTGTCCGGTCGAGCACAAACGGTTGGGACGTTTTGAAGAACTCGAAGCCGTGGGGGCGCATTCCCCGCAACCCGGCGTTATTTCTCATACCACACAGGATACCCTTCATGGATAAGTCACGAACAATCGCACTCTTTCTGGTCGTTGTTTTTGGGGTTATGTTTCAGATTTTTGTCTGGCTTCTGGGCGCCGCCTATTTTCGGGACACGTCTGCGGGGTTGCTGACGACCCAGTCCTTTCCGAAAAAAAGGATGGAAGTGGTCAAACTGGCCGACGACAAGTCGCAGGCGGCGAAGTTTGCCACCGCGCAGAAACAATTGCGCGAGGAGGATCAGGAACTGCGGCGCGCGTATTTTGCCAATCGCCGCAAGTTCGCCTGGGCGGCCGGGATGATGGTTCTGATGGGGATCGGCCTGGTGGCTTCGGCGCGCTGGTACGAGTCGCTCTCGGCCAAGCCGACGCCGTCGGTACTGGACCCGGAAGTGCGGGCGCGTCAGGAAAAGTCCTGGGGACAGGCGCGCCGGACGGGAATTCTCACTGTGGGGATTGTGAGCGGGGTCGGGCTGGCCACGCTGGCCGCGTTGTGGATTCTGATTCCGTCTCATCTGGATCGGGAGAAAGAGGACGGGAAGTCCAAAATCCCGTCCGTGCCGGGAGACAAATTGTTCAAACAGAACTGGACGGAATTCCGGGGAGAGGGCAATCTCGGTCTGGCGGCGGAGGGAGACTGGCCGACGACGTGGAGCCTGCCGGTTGCGCCGACAGAGAAGGCGGCTGCCGCCACGCCGACTCCGGGTACGTCGGTGACTGCCACCGTTGCGGCTGCGACGCCTCCACCCAGCCAGAATATCGTGTGGCAGACGCCCGTGTCCCTGAAGGGCAAGAGTTCGCCGGTGGTGTGGGGCGGACGGATCTTCCTGACCGGGGGCACGTCGGAGAGTCTGTCGGTGGCGTGTTACGACCGGCTCTCGGGTTCTCTGCTCTGGGATTCGAAGGTGGACCTGGCGGTGACTCTGCCGGAGGATTTCCAGATTTATGAAGACATGGCGGGGTATGCCGCCTCGACTCCGGCGACCGACGGCGAGCGGGTCTATGCGATCTTCGCGACCGGGGTGGTGGCCGCTTTCGACTACGCGGGCACTCAGGTCTGGGCGCGGCACCTGGGAGTGCCGGAGAGTACCTACGGTTATTCCACGTCTTTGCTGTTGCATGAGAAGACGCTGATTGTGCAGTTCGACCAGGGATCGGACCCGGAGGAGAAAAAGTCGAAGTTGATCGGTTTGAACACTGCGACGGGTGAAGATTTGTGGAACACGCCCCGGCCGGTGAAGAACGCGTGGGCGTCTCCGTCGCTGATCAATACGGGAACGCGCGTGGAGGTTATTACCAGCGCTCCGCCGTTTGTGATGGCGTACGATCCGGCGACGGGACAGGAATACTGGCGGTGTGACGGCATGAGTGGCGATGTGGCCCCGTCGCCCACGTTTGCGGGGGGGATTGTGTTTGTCTCGAACGCGGGCGCGCAGCTCATGGCGATCAAGCCGGGAGGAACGGGCGACCTGACGAACAACAAGGAGTTCCTGCTCTGGACGGGGACGGATGGATTGCCCGACACGTCCAGTCCGGTGAGCGACGGCACGTTCTTTCTTCAGGTGGCGGGGGACGGTTTGACGTGTCTCGATGTGAAGACGGGGAAAAAACTGTGGGAAAAGACGTTGAAAAGCGCCACGTCCTCGTCGCCGATTCTGGCGGGGGGACGCGTGTATCTCTCCTGTGACAATGGAGCGACCTATGTCTTCACGTTGAACGCCACCGGATACAAGCAGGTGGGGCTGGGCGATGTGGGGGAAAAGATTCTGGCCACTCCGGCGTTTGCGGACAATCAGATTTATATCCGGACCGTGAAGAGTCTGGTCGCGGTGGGGATGCCGGTGGAGGGTGCGGCTGCCCCGGCGCAGAAGTAGGGAAACACGGCGCGGCTGTATGGGGCTGCGTGAAGCGAAAAATGCAGGCGGACCGCTGGAGCTGACATGTGTACGAACAAACCCGCCAGTTTGACGGATGAAGAAATTCTGACCGCGACCGATGCGATTGTCGCGCGGTGCGGGCGCGCGCCCGAGGCGGCCATCCCGATTCTGCAGGCCTTGCAGACCGAGTTCCGCCATCTGCCGCGTGTGGCGCTCGAGCAGGTGTGCCGCACGACCGAGATCACGCCCTCGCAGATTGCCGGGATCTCGACCTTCTATGCCCAGTTCCGCCACCATGGGACCGGCAAGCACCTGATTCAGGTCTGTCACGGCACGGCGTGTCACGTGGCGGGCGCGGAATTGGTGACGGATGCGATCCGGCGGCACCTGAACCTCAAGGACGACCAGGAAACCACCGAGGACGGCCTTTTTACGGTCGAGCGGGTGGGGTGTGTGGGGTGCTGTTCGCTCGCGCCGGTGATGCTGATTGATGGCGTGACGTTCGGACACCTGGATGCGAACAAGGCGGTTGATTCGGTTGAGCAGTTTCTGCGCGACGAAGCGGCGGGTCTGCACGACCAGAAGCGCGAGGAACGACGGCACAAGAGTCAGGAACGGAAGGCCAAGGGGCAACCCGAGGTGGAATTGCGCGTGGGCCTGAACTCGTGCTGTATCGCCAGCGGTTCGATGCAGGTGTGCGAGGCGCTGGAAAAGGCGGCCGCCGAGACGGGGGCCGATGTGGTGGTCAAGCCGGTGGGGTGTACGGGGATGTGCCACCGGGTGCCGATGGTCGAGGTGGTGGTGCCCGGGGGCCAGAGCATCCTGTATGGGGACAATAACGAGCGTCGCGCGATTCAGATCGTCCGTCAGAACATTCAGCCCAAGGGCCTGTTGCGCAAGATCGGCCGCGCTGTGACGACCGCGATCGATCTGCTGGTGAACGACGAGGCGTGGCACGACATCAACGACCATGAGGTGAGTTCGAAACACGGTCCCGGCGGGGCGTTTCTGGATCGCCAGGTGCGGGTGGTCACGGATCAGTGTAACCAGCTCGATCCGCTCGATATCGAGGAATACATCGAGTCGGGCGGTTATGAGGCGTTGCGCGAGTGTGTGACCCGCATGACGCAGGATGAGATCATCGCGATGGTCGAGCGGTCGGGGATGCGGGGCCGCGGGGGTGCGGGTTTCCCGACGGCGAAGAAGTGGCGTCTGACGCGCGAAGCGCCGGGGGAGCGGCGGTTTGTGGTGTGCAACGGCGACGAGGGCGATCCGGGCGCGTTCATGGACCGCATGTTGCTCGAGGCGTATCCGCACCGGGTCCTCGAGGGGTTGGCGATCGCGGCGCGCGCGGTGGGGGCGAAGGAAGGTTACCTCTACATCCGCGCCGAGTACGCGATGGCGGTGCAGCGGGTTGAGCGGGCCATCGCGCAGGCCGAAGAGCAGGGGTTGCTGGGGAAGAGAATCTTTGGAAGTGACTTTGAACTGACCCTGCGGGTCATGCGGGGCGCGGGCGCGTTTGTGTGCGGGGAAGAGACGGCCCTGCTGGCTTCGATTCAGGGGTTGCGCGGGATGCCCCGTTTCCGGCCTCCCTATCCGGCGCAGAAGGGGTTGTGGGAGTGCCCGACGAATGTCAACAATGTCGAGACGTACGCGACCCTGCCGTGGGTGGTCCGGCACGGAGCCGAGTCGTTTGCCGCGCTGGGGACCGAGAAGAGCAAGGGGACGAAGGTGTTTGCCCTGGCGGGCCGCATCGCGCGCGGGGGGCTGATCGAGGTGCCGATGGGCGCGACGATTTCGGACATCGTGTATCACATCGGCGGGGGCGTCAAAGGTCAGGAGTCGGGCCGCCAGTTCAAGGCGGTGCAGTTGGGTGGACCGTCGGGCGGGTGCGTGCCGGCGCGCATGGCGCACACGCCGATTGACTACGAGGCTGTGCGCGAGACGGGCGCGATCATGGGGTCGGGCGGACTGGTGGTGCTGGACGACACGACCTGCATGGTGGATATCGCGCGGTTCTTCCTCGACTTCACCCAGAAAGAATCGTGCGGCAAGTGTACGTTCTGCCGGTTGGGGACGAAGCGGATGCTCGAGATTCTCGAACGCCTCTGCGCGGGCGAGGGAAAGCAGAATGATCTGGAGGAACTCGAGGTGCTGGCCCACCAGGTCAAGAACGGCAGTCTGTGCGGGTTGGGCAAGACCGCGCCCAATCCGATTCTGACGACGCTGCGGTATTTCCGGGACGAGTATGAGGCGCATATCGAGCGGCCGGGCCATCCGGCCACCTGTCCGGCGGGCAAGTGCGCCGCGCTGATCCGGTACGAAGTTCAGAATGGCTGTATCGGTTGTACGCTGTGCGCGCAGCAGTGTCCGGTGGGGGCCATAGAGCCGACGCCCTATGAGAAGCACCGGATCAATTCGGCGCTGTGTGTGCGGTGCGGCGGGTGCCGGAACGTCTGTCCCGAGGGGGCCGTGGCGATTGTGCCGCGCAAGGTGGCTGTTCCGGCCGAGCCGCAGGTCGAGACTGTGGGGACGCACTGAGCGGTGTGGCTCTGTTGACGAAAGAATGAATGATGATTGAATTCAAGATTGACGGACAAGTGATCGAGGCGGAGACGGGGATGACGGTCCTGCAGGCGGCGCGCCGGGTGGGCATCGAAATCCCTTCGCTCTGTTACCAGGAGGGGCTTCCGCACCAGACTTCCTGTTTTATCTGCGCGATTCGGGTGAAGGGGAGTGAGACCCTTCAACCAGCCTGCGCTCTTCCCGCCACGGCGGGGTTGGAGGTCGAGTTCCATTCCCCGGTCGTGGAGACTGCCCGCCGGACGGCGCTCGAACTGCTTTTCTCGGACCACGCGGGCCGCTGCGAAGCGCCCTGCGCGATGGCCTGTCCCGCCAGTCTGGACATCCCCGCGTTCCTGAAAGCGGTGAAAAGAGGGGACAGTTCCGGCGCGCTTGAGGTTTTGTCCCGTCGCCTGCCTCTGGCAGGGGTGCTGGGGAAGGTCTGCGCCGGGTATTGCCAGAAGGCGTGCGTGCGGCGGAAACAGGACGAACCGCTTTCGGTCCCGTGCCTGCACGGTCGTGTGGCGCAGGAAAACCTGGCGAGTGGCTCACCGTGGCTGCCGGAGAAGCAGGCCGCTTCGGGGAAAACGGTGGCGATTTTCGGGTCCGGTCCCGTGGCCTTGTCCGCGGCGTGGTTTCTGTTGCAGCAGGGGCATGCGTGCCGCCTGATCGAGGAGGGGACGCGCGCCGGAGGGTCTTTGCGTCAGCTGGTGCAGGAGGGACAGTTGGAGGAGAAACTCCTCGACGGAGAGATTGCCTTGATCGAGCGTTTCGGCGCGGAGATTGTGTGTGGCAAGCAGGCGCGGGAAGGACGGTCGCTGGAGGAAATGGCGGCTTCGTTCGACGTCGTGCTGGTGGCCGATCCGGTGACGGGCGGAAAAGAAAAAGGGACGGGATCAAGTCCGGCTGCCGGGTCGAGACCGGAGAATCTGTTCCATGCCTCGTCCGTTGTGTCGGACGAAAAGAGCGTCGTACGCGCCGTGAACGCGGGCCGGACGCTGGCTGTCTCGATCGGACAGTATCTGGCCGGAGAACCGGTGACGGGTCCGGAGAAGCCGTTCTATTTCGCGGCGCGCGACGTGACCGGGGACGAGGAGCGGACGCTGTTCGCGTTGTCCGGCGCGCCGGAGGCGCCTGCGCCGGCCCAGACCGATCCGAAGCAGGAAGCGGCGCGCTGCCTGCAATGCAGCTGCGTGAAGCGCGATACCTGCCGGTTGCGTCATTATGGAAGTCGGTATGGTGTTCAGGCGCAGCGTTTCAAGGGAGAACGCCGCCGCATGGAGCCCGATCAGTCGCATGGCGAGGTGGTGTACGATCCAGGCAAGTGCATTCTGTGCGGTCTGTGTCTGCGTGTCGCCGAAGCGGCGGGGGAGGCGCGGGGACTCAGTTTTGTGGGACGCGGTTTCCCGACACGGGTGGCGGTTCCGTTTGGGGGACAGTTGCTCGACGGCCTGTCCCTGTGTGCTCGAGAATGTGCAGCGGTCTGTCCGACGGCGGCGTTGAGCCT
>DAOPYU010000137.1:0-5827 GCA_035353095.1 Candidatus Sumerlaeota bacterium
CCGACCTGATAGTCGGTAGGCTACAACGGGTCCTCCGGGAGGGGGTGGGGGGTACAGATCGGCTTGCTTCACGGAAATTTTTGCTCAACCCCTCCGAAACTTGGTTTCATTTGTGGGAGGGAAAACGAGAAAGCACGGGTGTCTCATTTGATTCCCGTGGAACCTATGTGGAACCTGTGATTTTCAAAACCCCGAAATGAAAAAACCCAAGAGGCTTGTAACCTCTTGAGCATCAGTCTTTCGGATGGTACGCCCGGGAGAATTCGAATCCCCAACCTTCTGATCCGTAGTCAGACGCTCTATCCAGTTGAGCTACGGGCGCATCGTGTCTCTGGTTTTTGAACCGTCTTGTCGGACGGCTCCCTACCAAAGGTGGGTACCATACGCATTCCCCGGGGGATTTTCAAGAAGAATCTTGAAAAAATCAAACGTAAACCCCAAGGGGGCAGGAGGCCCCCCTGGGTCAAAGGAAAAGTCCCGGAAAGAGGGACTTTCCGGGACTCTGGAGTTCCAGTGGCCGCTGTTCCACTCGATTCGAGTGGTTGAATCGGAATGTTCGGTCGGAACCGCTCAGTTGAGGAAACTCTTGGCGACGTCCACGGCGCGGCTGGCGTCGGGGGCGTAGCCGTCGGCGCCGATTTCCCGGGCGAAGGCGTCGGTGACGGGCGCGCCGCCGACGAGGAACTTGATGGCGGGGTTGACTTCACGCACGGAGTCAATGGTCTTTTTCATGTTGACCATGGTCGTGGTGAGGAGGGCGGAGAGGCCGATGACACTGGCGCCGGGTTCCTGCGCCAGAGCGTCTTTGAACTTGGCCGCGCTGACGTTGACGCCCAGGTCCACAACCTTGAAGCCCGCGCCCTCGAGCATCATGGCCACGAGGTTCTTGCCGATGTCGTGCATGTCGCCCTCGACCGTACCGATGAGGACGGTGCCGAGGGGCTGGGCGCCGGCGGCGGCCAGGAGCGGCTTGAGGAGTTCGCTGCCGGTCTTCATCGCCTTGGCCGAGATCAGGACGTCCGGCACGAAGTATTCGTTTTCGCGAAAGCGGCGACCGACTTCCTGCATCCCCTTGATGAGGCCCTCGGTGAGGATCTGGTCCGCGGACATCCGGGCGTTGATGGCTTCCTGGACGAGTTCCTTGACGCCCGGCTGGCCCTTCAAGTCGGGGGGATAGGGCGCGTTTGCGTCAATGTGTCCCCGGATTACGCATTCTGCCAGTTTGTTCATATCCGCCATGATTCAGATCCCCTTTTCTTTCTTTCCTCCATCCGGAAGCGCGAAATAGAAATGGTTTTCCCGGTTTACATGTGCCTCCTGAAGCGCGTTTCATTCTTAGAAGGAGCGTCGGGAGATAGCAAGAAAAAACCGTCCGCGTTCAATAAAAGTCGGGGTGTTTGTCCGGATTGACCTCGAGAATCTGGACTTTTTTACGTTTTTGGGGTCTTTTGCCGGGCCGCAGCCAGTCGCCCCCCTTGAGGTACAGCAGCGCGACCACGATGCCGCCCAGGTGGGTGACGTGGCTGACGTTGCCGGTGAAGGGGCCCTGGAGCGAGGTGAAGAGCACGCCCAGTCCAGCCAGGAGAACCAGGTACTTGATCTTGATCGGCACGACGAAGTAGAGCAGAACGATGTCGTCCGGGTAATAGAGGGCGTAGGCCACCAGGATGCCGTAGATGGCGCCCGAGGCGCCCAGGAGGGTCAGGACCGGCTGGCCCTGGAGGTACAACCCGTAGGTTTCCCAGATCGAGGGATGCGCCGCGAACAGGAGTTTCATCATCATGCGGGTCGGTTCGGCCACCAGGGTCAGGAGCGGGTGGAAGAGGCCCGCGCCCACGCCCACGATCAGGTAGAACCGCAGGAAGCGCGCCGAGCCCCACCGGTACTCGAGCCGGGGCGCGAAGAACCAGAAGACGAGCATGTTGAAAACCAGGTGGCCCAGGCCCGCGTGCATGAACATGTAGGTGACCAGTTGCCAGAGGCAGAACTTTTTGATGAGGAGATAGGGCGTCTGCATCAGCGAGAAGAAGAAGAACCCGCAGACGTTCGACAGGCTGCCCAGAATGACATAGAGGAGGAAGAGCCCGACGTTGATCAGGAAGATCCACTTCGCCGCCGGGGTGAGGTAACGGCTCAGGAATTCGTCAATACCGCGCCAGAGATCGCGCATGGGGGCCTCGTGTCGTGTGGGGGATGGAGGAACCGGCGGTCCGCGACGGACGCCAGGCGACCGCCGCTTTCCGCAGTTCTCTCTCTTCTACTTAATGCGGCGGCGCGGCGGCTTTCGCAAGGAAAAACGGTCAGAAAGGCGGAACGGATGTGGGAGAGAGGCTTTTCTCAACCCCGGAACACAGGAAATACCCGGCGCAGCGAAGCCGCAACGAACGGTTAACCCCCAATCCCGCAGAAACGGAACCGTAACCGAACTTTCAACCACGAAAAACACGAAACAAACGAAAGACCGCTGATTTCGTGTCATTTCGAGACTTTCGTGGTTGAAAGAATCGGTTCTCCATTCTTCTGTTTATGCGGAAGAAAAATTATCTCGGCTTGCGTAGATTTCGCGCGAGAGGAGTACGAAAGGGGCGGTTTTCCGTGTGTTCCGAATGTTCCGTGGTTCCCGTCGCGGTTGTGCTCGTGTTTGCCTGAGAGGGGTTCATTCTCATAGTCCTTTCCCTTCTTTCGGTTCGGACGGCAGGTAGCCGGGGACGCCGTCGAGGTTCAACGGGGGAAACATCGCGTGGATCGCGACGTATTTTTGAGGACCGGCGACTTCCGCATCGTTCGGTCTCCACTTGGCAAAAGAGGGGATACAGAACAGGGGCAATTCATCGAAGTGAACAAAACATCCGGCATAGGGGGCGAGGTCCTCACCGGGTTTCGCGTAGGGTTTCAGGTCTTCGATCGAGGCGGGCCATTTCTCACCGTTGTGGGGATCGTTCCGGTAGGCGGCCAGGGTCCGGGTGAAAAGACTCGGGGGGGTGTCGTAACCGAATTCCGGCAAAACAATCTGGTCGAACGGTGCGATCGTCTCAAGGGTGATTTCCGGTTCGGGAGAGGAGGCGAACGACTCGTCCAGGTAACGGGGAATCAGATCCCGGACCGAGGCGGGGTAACGCCCGTGTTCGCGGTAGTACCGGGCGGAGGCGAACACAAACTGATACACCTCGATCCACCGGTTGAAACTCTCCCGGGAAGAATCCCCGAAGTACCAATATTTTCCTTGAAGAAGGAAACTGAACGCGGTCTCCGTCGTCGCCGAATCGCCGTTGGCGGGATTTGTTTCCTTTCGACCATTTTCCAACAATTGTCCGGCGGTGTCGTAGATCAATCCATTGTCCTCGAGCAATCCCACCCAGGACAAATTGATCCCGCCCCTTATTCCATCTCGCCAGGTGACCCCTTCCTTTCGGACAAATCGAATGGTCTTCAGGATCGCCTCCATCTGACGGTGGGCGGCCAGGTATTCGGCTGCGTCCTGATTGATCAACGCTTCGGTCTTCCGGTCAATCGCCTTCCACAAGAGCGGTTCGGTGGCGAAAACCCCCGCTTTTTCCAGCGACTTGAACGGAATGTCCGTCCAGTTGGTTCGGTATTGCCAGTACCGATTGGACTGGGGATCCAGAGAGGCCCGAAGCCCAGCTACCCACAGATCGCGGCTGCGGATGATGCTGGCCACCTGCAAGTCCCGGTATTCCTGAGGGTCGAGTTTCCACGAGGCCAGGGCGGCGGCGATCCAGTCCAGCATCGCTTCCGGCGCTTTCGGTTCTGAGGCCAGTTCGAACAGGAAGGGTTCCAGCGTGATTGCCATCCATCCGTCCGGTTCGACCAGGAGGGTTTTTCCGGCAAGTTGAACATACCGCTCGATGAGCTGCGCGGCTTTCGCCGGGTCACCGTGTCGAAGGGCGCGGAAAAGAGCCAGGCAGGTTTTCTCCGAGCGAAGAAGGACTTGAGCGTCTTCGCAATCCTTCATGCAGGAGAGGTCGAGAAAATCCGCCCGATCCCACCGGTCCTCCGCGAGTCGGCTTTCCATCAGATCCATCCAGGCCGTCGGATCGGTCTCCGCCTGTTCCGGTTTTCTGGAAGAAGACTCTTTTTCCTTTAACCTCTCCAGTCGGGATTCCAAGCCTCTTTTGTGCGAATTTATCATGCGATCTTCAAAGAACACTCGAGTCGAAGGGTACATATCCCCTGTAAGTCCTGGATAGAAGACGGCGCCCGAGGCTGAGACGGCACCGGACCCACTCAAGGTCCCTCTCCATCCGAAGTTTCGGTTGACGCTCACCCAAAACCAATCCAGTCCATTCTCGGGGTGGTGGAGTCGAGCGTACTCTTCTGACGTTATTGCGGGGGAAGTGGAAGACGTCGAGCCGGTCTGGGAAAGAACCCCGGTGGGGGATGGGGCCGGAGACGCGAACCGCTTGTTCCACAACCGCTCGCGCGCGGACCGGTTGGATTCCACAATTTTCTGGTACCCCGTCGGGGCAAAGGCGCAGTGGGTGTAAAGCAGCGCCGACAAGAGGACCAGAACCAGGAGGGCGATCAGGCAGCCTTTGCGTTTGGGCGGTTTGAGGGACATGGGGGGATTCTTTCTGTTTCGTTTTGGGTACCGGAGTTCCTTCATCCGGCGAAAAGACTGCTTTTTTTGACCACGGAATACACAGAACACACGGAAGGGGCGGTTTTCCGTGTATTCCGAATGTTCCGTGGTTCCTGTCTCGGTTGGGGTTCCACGGCGCCCTGTCTTTGGGGAAGGGCGGACAAACAGGCCCGTCCCTGCGGGTGGGCAGGGTCTTTCCGGATCGAACCTCTCCCGGTTTGGGGGGGGGGATTCCCGTTTCGTCTGTATCCCGTCCCCCAATCAGCCCCCACCTTATATAGAGTGTCAAAATCGTCTTTTTGTTGGGTGGGAAAATGCATTTTTTTCAAAAAAAGCGACTCCCGGGGAAGAAATCCCGGAAAAAGGGGGAAAAAGGGACAAGAGAAAACCCGGGAAATCCCGTCAGACCGCCGGTCGCAGGACCATTTCCTCGAGGTAGCGGACGCTGCGCAGGCGGGTTTCGAGGTGGGTTTCGAGGAGGTGGGTCGCGAGGCGCAGGAGCTGGCGGCCAGCGCGTTGTCCCACGGTAAAATCGGCCAGGTCTTCGCGGGCGTAGTCGTTCCGAGCCAGTTGCGCCAGGGCCTCGGCGGCTTCGACGGTGAGGACAAACACCCCGCCCTCCGTCAAACCGGCGGTATGGACGCTCCCCGGGGCGCCGGGCAACACGGTACCGTCTTCCGGATGGATCTGGTAGAGACTCTTCGGGAGTGTTCCCGGAGCGAAGGCCCGAAGGGAATCCTCGATCTGGACGGCGAACCCGAGGGCAGCCAGGAGGGCGAAAAGACCCGCGACAGCGCAGGAGCCGGGGTGGGGCGCGGTCTCCAGCCCGTAGAAAAAGGTCCACGCCAGGTCGAAGAGTTCGGCGCTGTGGGGGTCGTTTTCGTGGCTGTGGGTCAGGACCTCGGCAAAAACGCCCGCATAGGCCATGCGGGCCAGAACGCCCGCCGGATCGTCCGAACCGGCGCCCGGGGCCGCGTAGGTGGGGCGCTGAAGGACGTCCGCGCCGGTGATGTTCGCCAGCCCGCCCGACGGGTGGATCGCGACCTGGGCGCTGACCCGGGCAAAGGGCTGGAGCGCCGCGGCCAGGTGCGATCCGCGCCGTCGCGCGCCCTTGGCCACGCCCCGCACGTGCCCGTACTCACGCGTCAGGAGCGAGACGAGGAACGACGTCTCGCGGTACTCGCGCACGTCGAGGACGAGGGCCTGGACTTTCTCAATTCCCACGGC
>DAOPYU010000137.1:5927-10133 GCA_035353095.1 Candidatus Sumerlaeota bacterium
CGGTGCAGGAAGCGTTCGCAGGGGGCGAAGAGGATCTTGTCGGCCATCAGGCCGATCAGCACGATCACGATCATGACGCCGAGGACCTGGTCCATCGCAAGGAGTTCGCGCCCGTAGTGCAGAAGCCGTCCCAGCCCGTCGCCGGTCAGGATGGTCACGTAGATTTCCGCCGCCATGAGCGAGCGCCAGGCGAACGCCCAGCCCTGTTTCATGCCGCTGACCAGGAACGGGAGCGAGGCGGGCAGGATGACCTTGATCCAGGTGTGCAGGCCGCGCGAGCCCATGGTACGCGCCGCGCGCACGTAAATCGGGGGCATGTTGCGAACGCCCGTCTCGGTGGCGATGAGGACGGACCAGAGCGAGCCCATAATGACCACAAAAAACATCGCCTTTTCCGACTGCTGGAACCAGAGAAGCGCCAGGGGCACCCAGCAGACACTCGGCAGGGTCTGCAACCCGAGCGCCACCAGACCGATCGTGTCGCGGAACGCCTTGAATTGCGCGGTCAGCAACCCCAGGGGCAACCCGATGACCAATCCCAGCGAATACCCGACCAGCAGACGCCGGAAGGTGACCCAGATGGCCGTGGTCATGGAGCCGTCGCGGAATGCGCCACAGATATACTGTCCGACACTGAGGGGATCGGGCGCCAGAACGGGGGACAACCACCCCTTTTTCACGGCATACAACGCTCCATAATGCCAAGCCAGCAGGACGAGAACAAAGAATGCGCCAGCCCGCAGAAATCGTTTCATTCGGCCACCTCCCGATCCTCGCCATACCCCTTCAGGCACCGGGTGATGGCCACGGAATACTCGGCCAGCGACACGCTGTTGATGTCGCGCGGCCGAGGCAGGTCAATGCGGTATTCCTCGACGATCCGGCCCGGGTTGGGCGAGAAGACCAGAACCCGGTCGCCCAGACAGACCGCCTCGCGCACGTTGTGCGTGACGAAGACGATGGTCTTGCGCCGGCGCAACCAGATGTCCTGAATATCGCCGTAGAGTTGCTCGCGGGTCAGGGCGTCAAGCGCGCCGAACGGCTCGTCCATGAGCAGCACGCGCGGATTGGGCGCCAGGGCGCGGGCCAGCGCAACGCGCTGTTTCATGCCGCCGGAGAGTTCATGGATGTTCGAGTGGCGGAACTTTTCGAGGCCGATCATCTTCAGATAGAAGTTGGCCACCTCGATCCGGTCGGCCTCGGTCAGGTTCGGTTTGAGCCGCAGGCCGAAAAGCACGTTGCTGAGCACATCGAGCCAGGGAAAGAGGGCCGCTTCCTGAAACATCACCATGCGGTCGCGCCCCGGTTCCGTCACCGGTTTGCCATCCACCAGAATCCGGCCACTGTCGGGCTTTTCCAACCCGGCAATGACATTGAGCAACGTGGTCTTTCCACAACCGCTCCGACCGACCAGACAGACGTACTCCCCTTCATCAACCTGAAGGTTGATGTTCTGAAGCGCCTGGACGTCATGTGAATGTCGGCCCCCCGAGCGGAACTTCTTCGAGACCTGTTCCACCACGAGTTTGACCGGCTGGACGTTTTGCAGTTCGGCCTGAACGGAGTTGGAAGCGATCACTTGGCCGGCTCCTGGGGGGGATTGGGCGCGGCGGCCGCCGGAGCGGCCGGTGTCGCCGTCGGGAGGGGATTCTCGCCGGCCGGCAGAACCACGAGGCCCTTCAAGTCGCCCGCTTCCTTCAGGAAGCCGACCTTCTGCGCACCCGCCAGGAACGTGTCGAAGGTTTTCTGCTCGATCTTGTAATCGAAATTGAGGCGTTTCCAGGCATGCTGGACCAGTTCCAGCGGCATGGGCGCCTTGGTCATTTCGGTCAATTCGTCCACCACCATCTGCTGGGCTTCCGCCGGATGCTGTTTGATCCATTCGGTCAGTTCGGCGTGGGCGATGGCGATCTTTTTCACCAGTTCGGGGTTTTCTTCCATAAATTTGGCCCGGCAGACCAGCACGGTCGTCAGACCGTCGGTTTCTTCCAGAAAGGACTTGCCCGCCGCTTCCATCTCGAGGCGCGAGACCCACGGCTCGACGGTCCAGACCGCATCAATTCCGCCCGTCTTGAAGAGCAGCAACTGGTCGGGGTTCTGCGTGGGTTTGACGAACACATCGCCGCCCGTGTTGGTGACCTTGAAGCCCTGGCTGACGAGCCACGAGCGGCACGAGACGTCCTGCGTGTTGCCCAGCTGCGGCGTGGCAATGGACTTGCCCTTGAAATCCTCAGGTTTCTGGATCGAATTGTCGTTGTGGACGATCAGGGCCGCCCCACCGTAACACGAACCGGCGATGACGCGGGCTTCGGCGCCCTTGGACTTGATATAGGCGTTGAGGCTGGGGTTGGGGCCGACATAGGTGAGATCAATCGAATTGGTGAAGAATGCTTCCATCGCGGTGGGACCGGCGTTGTAGGCATACCACTCAATCTTGACATCGGGCCCGAGGCGCGATTCGAACCACCCCTTCCCCTGATTGGACAGATGGCGGGCGATGAGCCCCTGGGCGTGGGTGACGTTGGGGAAGTGTCCGAACCGGATTTTGGTCTCGGCGCTCGCCCCCAGGGAGAGGGAGAGCAAGAGGGCGATGAGAGCAATGCGTTTTGTCAGAATCATGGTGTGGAACCTCCTTCTTTCTCGCATAAGCCGTTGGATGGAGATGAATAGCGGCTGCATCTTACACCGCCGGACCTGCCGATTGCCACAGGAACCGTTACGGATTTTCCGGGGTCGTCGGACCGGAAAAATGAGGGAAACCCGGTGACAGGTTTTCGTTTTTTTGCCTGTCTCTCGTGTCTGTCAATCATCCCCCACGATCCTGTTCCGTCACCCGTCAGCAGGCATACGCCAGAAACCGGCAAAAGGCAAGTAAAGAAATGCCAAAATGCGCACGGTTCTGACGCCCCACAGGGGGACGGGATTTTGCTTAACTCAAGGAGCAGCAGTGCTGAATGCCCGATCTGCCGCATGTTCCCCTTCGATCACCTTTCAGGAGGGCTCTCCCCGGGTCACCCGAATCAGATTCGGCTCGAGTGACAGTTCCAGCCCAATCCCCCGGCGGGTTTGAATGAAACGGGGAATCTTGTGCCCCGGGAAAGCCCGGGCACAGGCTCGCTCGATCACCCGCCGGTGCGAGTAGATCTGCTGACGTTCCACCTGAGTGTCGGGCCAGAGGGTTTGCTCGAGAGTTTCATAATCCACCCCGGTCTCGGAGGTCAGAGCCAGCGCCGCGAGCAGCCGGAACGAAAGCCGGGGCAATTCGAGTTCCCGCCCTCCCAACAGGGCGTGGCCGGTCCCACGCAAGTCTATTTCCAGCACCAACGGGTCGGGCACCGGGCCGTTCCCGATCTTCCGGGATTCTCGGGGAGGAACAACCCGAAGGGGTGGCGCGGGCGGTTCTTCCGGGACAGAAATCGGGGGAATTTCCGGGAGGGGGGGAATTTTGAGTGGAATCGGGAGGGGTTCATCCGAGATCGGAGACTTGACAACCGGTGGTTGAGACACGGCCGATGGCGGTTGGTTTTCCATTTCGACCTTTCTCCGGGGACGCGGACCGGACGGCAGGGGTTGCGAGAGACGACGGGCCTCCTCGATCAGGTCCCGGGCGATGCTCGGGGGCATGCACCCGGCCAGCCGTTCCGGGGTCGAGTCGGCCACACTGGCGAGGTCGGGGTAGCCTTCACGCAACAGGCGCTGGAGGTAGGCGCGCGAAAGACCCGGTACGCGCACGGCGTGGAAGGTCGCTCCGGCGGGCGAACACCCGAGGGTCAGGCGCCGGGCGAGCAGGTCGAGCGCGTCGGCGAGGTCGGCGGGCAACGCCAGGGCGCGCGCCAGCGCCGTGGCGCCCTGAGCCAGCCAGGCGAAGTGCGTGGCCAGGTTGGCGATGGTGCCGCTGTACATCTGGAACTCTTCCTCGATCTCGCGCGTTTCGGCGGGACCAATCCAGGCGTCGAGAAGCAGGGCGCGCTTGAAGTCCAGGAGACTCTCGCGCGTGAACCCGCCCGGCGGGTCGAGAAGGGACTGAAGGGCGGGCGGAAGGGGCCGCCGCGCACTGTCGAGCCGCTCGCGGACCGGTTCGACCCAGGTCTGGGGGTTCTCGCGCCAGGCCACCGACGGGGACCCGGGCAGTTCCCGCGCGTCGGCGGTGGCGGCGAGCGCGAGAAGGGCTTCGAGCGGTTCTTCGCCCGGGTCGAGCGGTTCCTG
>DAOPYU010000138.1:0-10037 GCA_035353095.1 Candidatus Sumerlaeota bacterium
GTCTGAAGTCGGGGCGTGGTGGCGGTGGTCGTCGCCAGCCCTCGTCAGGGGCAGGAGCTGCCGTGCTGCCCGCCCCGCTAGCTTTCCGTGAGGTAAGAGCGCGATCATGAACCGATATCCGGTCTGGAAGTGGGCGATCCTGGTGATCGTGCTGCTGGTGGGTGCCTTGTACAGCCTGCCCAATTTCTTTGGTGAAACGCCTGCGGTGCAGGTTTCTGCGGTCAAGAGCGGCGTCAAGATCGACGACGCTGTGGCGCAGCGGGTGGAGCAGGCCCTGGCCGCCGCCAGCCTGACGGCCGAGCGGGTGGCGGTGGAAGGCACTTCGGTGCGTGCACGCTTCGATACGCTGGAAAACCAGCTCAAGGCGAAGGACGTGATCCAGAAGGCTCTGGTGCCCGATGCGAACGACCCTAGCTTCGTCGTCGCGCTCAACCAGATTTCACGCACCCCCGCGTGGCTCAGTGCCATCCATGCCCGCCCCATGTTCCTGGGGCTGGACCTGCGGGGCGGCGTGCACTTCATGCTGCAAGTAGACATGCAGGCGGCCCTCACCAAGAAGGCCGAGGCTTATTCCGGTGACATCCGCACCGCGCTGCGCGAAAAAAATGTGCGCCACAGCGGCATCTCGCGCGACGGCCAGACCATCGACATCAAGGTGGCCGACGAAGCCACCCAGAACACGGTGCGCAACATCATTGCCGACCAGTTTGCCGACTTGCAGGTGGTGAGCCAGCCCGATGGCGACGGCCTGCGCCTGCGCGCCAGCATCAAGCCCGAGGCCGCTCGCAAGGTGCAAGAGCAAGCCGTCAAGCAGAACATCGTCACGCTCCACAACCGGATCAACGAACTGGGCGTGACCGAGCCCGTGATCCAGCAGCAGGGCCTGGATCGCATCGTGGTGCAACTGGCCGGCGTGCAAGACACCGCCCAGGCCAAGGACATTCTGGGCCGTACGGCCACGCTGGAAGTGCGCATGGTGGACGAAAGCACCGAGGCGCGCGCCGCCGAGCAAGGCCGTGGCCCCGTACCCTTTGGCTCCGAGCGCTACCCAGAGCGCAGTGGCCAGTCGGTGATCGTGAAGAAGCAGGTCATCCTGACCGGTGAAAACCTGACGGACGCCCAGCCCGGCTTTGACAGCCAGACGCAAGAGCCCACCGTGAACCTCACGCTGGACGCCAAGGGCTCGCGCATCTTCCGCGACATCACCCGCGAGAACGTCGGCAAGCCCATCTCCGACAAGTTTCCCCACCTCAAGGGATTCTGCGACCTCGAGGTCACTGCGCCCGACGACGTGCGTTGGGACGACCCGGTGGATGTCACCATCTCCGCCACCCCCGACGGCGTCGGCATGCAGTACGCCCCGGCCTGCCTCGAAAATGGCAGCAAGTTCATTGATTTCAGCGGCGACTTCCGCTTCAACTCCCAGGAAGCCTATGCCGAATACGCCTCGCGCATCGGCCGTTCGCCCGAACATGCCTCCACCGGCCTGCTCCCCCAGACCGTCTATGGGCTGACCGAACTGCACCACCGCGAGATCGCCGGCAGCAACATCGTCGGCAACCCCGGCTGCTTCGCCGTCTCGATCATCCTGGGGCTGGCGCCCGCCGTCAAGGCCGGGCTGGTGGACCTCAAGACCCTCATCAGCGATTCCAAAAGCGGCATCTCAGGCGCGGGCATCAAACCCAACCCGGCCCACCACTACCCCCTGCGCTACGAAAATATGAACGCCTACAAGATCGGCAAGCACCAGCACTGCATGGAAATCGAGCGGGAACTGGGACTGCTGGCCGGACAGGACGTGCGCATCACCATGACCGCTCAGGTCGTCCCCCTCTGCCGCGGGATCATGAGCTGCCTCTATGCCCATCTGAACGATACCCGCACGACCGTCGAGGACGTGCTGGCCGTGTACCGGGACTTCTACGCCGGTTCCCCGTTCGTCCGCGTGGTTGGCCCGAGCGAATCGGCCTGCAACAACGACGTGCGCGGCTCGAACATGTGCGTCATCTGGGTCAACACCGACCCGCGCACCGGCCAGGCGGTCATCGTCTCGCACATTGACAACCTGATGAAGGGACAGGCCGGTTCGGCTGTCCAGAACCTGAACGTGCTCTTTGGACTGGACGAAACCACCGGCCTTCAGCGCCCGGCCTTCTTCCCGTGATCTTTTCCCCTGCGGGCGCGCGTCCCCGGATGCGCCCGCAGGACGTTGTCTGGACCCGCATGCGCCCCATACACCTCGGTGAAAACTGTCCCTGTCCCTCCGACTGCACCCGGCATGGCAACTGCCAGGCGTGTGGACAGTTTCATGCCGGGCGCGGGGAAAAAACCTACTGCGAGGGTGTTGCCGACCCGTCCGATTCTCCCCGAGTGGAGGAACCCGCAGGCGCTCCAACCAGTGGACGACAGATTCGTCTGCTGGCCTATGGCGCCTGCGCTGGCTGAGCGGGCAAACTCAATCCGGCCAGGCTGGCCGGTATCCTTCAGAAACTGCCGAAAGTGAACTCTCCCGATCTGCTGGTCGGGATGGATTCCATGGACGATGCCGGGGTGTTTCGCCTCACGCCCGAACTGGCGCTCGTTCAGACGGTGGACTTCTTTTACCCGGTGGTCAACGACCCGCGCGCGTTCGGACGGATCGTTGCGGCCAACAGTCTGTCCGATGTCTGGGCCATGGGCGCCCGGGCGCTGACGGCCATGAACCTGCTCGCCTATCCCGCCGGACGGATTCCACCCGAGGTGATCGAGGAACTGCTCATCGGCGGGAGTGAAAAACTCCAGGAAGCCGGGGTCGTCCTCGTGGGCGGACACACCCTCGAACAGGAAGAACTGACCTACGGCATGAGCGTCACAGGGATTGTCCGGCCCGATGCCGTGCTCACAAACGCCCGCGCCCGGGTCGGAGACGCGCTGATCCTGACCAAACCCCTGGGCACCGGTGTGTACGCCAACGCGCTCACCCGCGACGCGCTCGATGCGTCGCATTACGACGCCTTTGTGGGCACGATGGAGCGCCTCAACCTCTACGCCGCCGACGTGCTGCGCCGCTTCGACGTGAGCGCCGTCACCGACGTGACGGGGTTCGGGCTGCTGGGCCACGCCTTGCCCATTGCCCGCAACGCCGGGGTCACACTCGCCGTGCGGGCGAGGGCGGTGCCGTTGCTGCCCGACACGCTCCAGTACCTGACGGAGTTCTACGCGAAAGAAGTCTGCAAGTGCCGTCGGTATGTCGCGCCCTACCTCCAGGTGGACGCAGGGGTGGAGGCCGCCTACCCGACCATCTTCTCCGAGGCGCAGACATCGGGTGGACTGTTGTTCTCGATCCGGCCCGATCAGGCCGAGGAGGCCGTCGTTGCGGTGCGCGAGTCGGGCGATCCGGCCTCGGCCATCATCGGCGAAATCCAACCCGGCCCGGCCTCGGACGCTGAAAAGCCCTGTTACCTGCGTGTCACCGCTTGACAACCGTGTTACAATCTCGATTGGAGTCGGCTGCCAGAAAAAGAGACTCTCTCCCGGGAGCGTCAATCTCCCGATTGGCGCAAGAAAATCTGACGGGAATCAAGTGGAGTTTAATACTCAACTCATGCCGCTATCGGAAAACCTCGATCTCCCCCCTGCCGTTTCCCGGAGAGAACCCTCTCTGGAAACCCGGCTGACATGGCTCCTTCTGCCCGTCGCCCTGTTCTGGATCGTGGAGATCGTCAACGTGCTTCTCGGTCACCAGTTGTGTGTCTGGGGGATCATTCCCCGCACCCGACACGGTCTGGCCGGTATCCTGTTCAGTCCGTTTCTCCACGCCGGTTTCGGCCACCTGATCAGTAACACGATCCCCTTTATCGTCCTGGGCAGTCTGGTGGTGGCGCGGGGCGTCGGCCAGTTTCTCGCCGCCTCGGTCTTTATCATTCTGGTGGGAGGATTGGGGGTCTGGACGATCGGGTCGCCGGGATTGCACGTCGGAGCAAGTGGCCTGATCTTCGGGTACTTCGGTTTCCTGGTGGCGCTCGGCTGGTATGAAAAAAGCCTGCGTTCGCTCCTGGTCGCGGTACTCGTCATCGTCTTCTATGGCGGCATGATCTGGGGCATCCTGCCGATGTATCGCGGTGTTTCGTGGGAAGCCCACTTCTGCGGCCTGATCGCCGGCATTCTGGCGGCGCCCCTTTTTGCATTCCAATCCTCTTCGAGAGCAAGTATTCCCTGATGGCCCTCCTGACCGCCCAGAATCTCTCCAAAACCTATGTGGAAAAAGTCCTCTTCCACGACGTCAGTTTTTCCGTGGAAGAACGCGACCGCATCGCCCTGATCGGCGTGAACGGTTCCGGGAAAACGACCCTCATGCGCGTCCTGTCGGGCGCCGAGCCGCCCGACTCGGGCTCCCTCACCCTGCGCCAGGATCTGCGTGTCGAGTATCTGCCCCAGAATCCCCCCTTCCGGACCGGAGACACGGTGCTCGACTATATTTTTTCGAGCGACAGCGAAGAGACCCGCCTCATCCGGGACTATGAATCTACCTGTGCCGCCCTCGAACGCGATTCGGACGAGGCCCAGCACGAACGCCTGCTCAAGCGCCTCGAAACCCTCATGGCGCGTATGCAAGCCACCGGCGCGTGGGAACGCGAGACGCGCGCCAAGACGATCTTGACCAAACTCGGAATCCACGATTTCGACGCCCCGATGCAGACCCTCTCGGGCGGTTACCGCAAGCGCGTCGCGCTGGCCCGGACCCTTCTGGCCGAGCCGGAACTCCTGATCCTCGACGAACCGACCAACCACCTCGACGCGGACACAATTGATTGGCTGGAAGAGCATATCTACCGCTTCAGCGGCGCGGTCATGCTGGTCACCCACGACCGCTATTTCCTCGACCGCGTGGCCAGACGCACGCTCGAACTCGAAAAAGGGACCCTGCGCGAGTATCGGGGCAACTTCTCGCAGTACCTCGAGGCGAAAGCCGAAGAACAGGGAATCGCCGCCCGTCAGGAACAGAGCCGTCAGGCCATCCTGCGAAAAGAACTCAAGTGGCTCCAGCGCGGATGCCGGGCGCGCGCCACCAAGGAACAGGCCCGAATCAACCACGTCCACGAACTCATGGAGGCCAAACCCGACCGCAGCCAGGACCCCGTGACCTTCTACATCGAGAGCCGACGGCTCGGGAAAAAAGTGCTCGAAGTCGAAAACCTCGGGAAAAGCTTCGACGGAAAACCCGTTATTCACGATTTCACGCGCACCTTCTCCCGAGGCGACCGGTTGGGGATCCTGGGCCCGAACGGGTGTGGAAAAACCACCCTCATCCACCTCCTGACCGGAGAACTCGCGCCGGACCAGGGGACCCTCGAGGTGGGCGAAACCGTCGCGTTCGCCACGTTCGCACAGGAAAACACCGACCTGCCCCCGCAGGAACTCGCCCTCCACTACATCAAACGCGAGGGCGGCCCCATGCTACGGACCCGGGAGGGGGGCACCCTTGCGGCGGAAATCGTCATGGAGCACTTCCACTTCTCCGACCGCGCCCAGTACACCCCCATCGAGAAACTCTCCGGCGGCGAGAAACGACGGCTTTACCTCGTGCGCACTCTGATGCGCGACCCCAACTTCCTCATCCTCGACGAACCGACCAACGACCTCGACATCCAGACCCTCCAGGCGCTCGAAGACTTCCTCGACGGGTTCTCCGGCTGCCTGATCGTCATCTCGCACGACCGTTACTTTCTGGACCGAACGGTGGACCACGTACTGGTTTTCGAGCCGGGTGGTTCGATCCGGACCTATCCGGGCGGATACACCACCTACGCCCAGATGCGAGCCACCGAACTGGAAGAAAAAGCGGCGGCGCAGGCCGCCTCACAACGCCCGAAGCCCCCCAGTGTGCCGGATGCTGCGCCCGAAACGCCCAAAGTTCAGCGCAAACTGTCCTACAACCAGACGCGCGAACTGAACCACCTCGAGGAGGAAATCCCCCGGTTGGAAGAACGCCTGGCCCGTATGGAAGTCGAAATGACCGAGGCGGCGACCGACTTCTCGAAACTCAACGCCCTGGCCCGGGATCAGAAACAACTCGAAGCGGAACTCGAAACCGCCATGGAACGCTGGGCCGAACTGGCCACCCTCGCGGAAAACCTGAATTCCTGACACGACTATCGAGACTCGAAAATCCCAGGCGATCTGAAAACCGATTTATTTAACCACGAAATACACGAAGGACACGAAAACCACTTTTCCGCAGTTTTCGTGTCCTTCGTGTGTTTCGTGGTTTAACTGCGGTTGCGGTTCGTCACCCCGTGGTCCGGGTTTCCGTTTTCGGGGTTTCCCGACCGTTCTCCGGTTCCAGTTTCATTCCGCCGGTTCGAGATCTTTCCGGTACCGGATCACCTCAAACCCGCAATCCTCCAACCGCTCCGTCTCGTGGTATCCGTATCGGGTGTACAGGGCCTGCGCCGCCAGCTGGCGCGTGGTGGTTTGCAGGGTGAGTTCCCCGTACCCCAGGCGGCGGGCCACGGCTTCCAGACTCAGCAGAATCGCCTTGCCGAATCCCTGTCCCTGAAACTCGGGCATCACCCGCATCCGGACAATCTCGGCGTGGGTGTCCGACACGCGCTTCACGCCCCCCATCGCCACCACCTGACCGTCCACGCACCCCACGAGGAACTCGCCGCGGTTCTTCAGAAACGCCTCTTCGATATACCCCAGATCGTCGAAACGCGGCGAATCGCCCGGCCGCGCCCCCACCCGTTCCAGTGCCTTTCTATGGAGACTCAAAACCGCCTCGCGGTCCCGCGCCTCGTACCGCCTGATCTCAAACATCTCGCGCCCCGCCCGCGCTTCAGAATCCCGCTCAAGACTCGACCGGTGGATTCTCCCACACCGTCTGTGTCACACGAGGCCCGACTCTACCGCATCACCGCCCCCGCGTCCATGAGGAAATCGGAAAAGGTTAAATTCCGTCTCCGGGCGGCAAGAACGACTTTCCTCCCACTATTGCTTGCACAAAATTCCCGGACCCGGCATAATACCCCCACAGTCGGATCTGATGAAAAGGAGTATGACAAAACAAACATGATGCAATACACACCGGAAAACCCTCAAACCCCTCCGCCCCTGCCTCCGTACAATTCGGGGCCGTTCGGTGGCGCGTATGTGGAACCGCCCCAGAAACCCAAAAGCCGAACCGGCCGGACCGTCCTGATGGTTCTGCTCGGCATCGCCGCGTTCTGCTTCCTGCTGGTAATCGGGGCCAGTTTTCTGTTCAAGATTTTCATGACGGAACTGGGGGGGGGCGACTTCAACATGTCCACCCCGAAAAAAGGAAAAAGCATCGCCCTGCTGCGGATCGAAGGGCCGATCTATGATTGCGCCTATGTCATGAAGATCATCGAGGAGTACCGCAAGTCGGACCAGATCAAGGGGGTGTTGGTCCGCATTGATTCACCCGGCGGCAGCGTGGCCGCGTCGGAGGAAATCTACCGCGGGCTGCTCAGTCTCAGGGAAGAGGGTAAAACCGTTGTCACTTCATTCGGGAACGTCGCGGCCTCGGGCGGGTACTATGTCGCCTGTGCCAGCGACTACATCTTCTCGAACGCGGGAACCCTGACAGGCAGCATCGGCGCCCTGATGTCCATCACCAACCTCGAAAAGATCAGCGAGAAGGTCGGCATTGACGAGGTCGTCATCAAGAGCGGTAAGTTCAAGGACGTCCCCTCGCCCCTGCGCCAGCTGTCCGAGGAGGAACGCGCCTTCCTCCAGACCGTGGTCAACGACAGCTACCACCAGTTTGCCGACGCCGTTTTTGAAAACCGGGAACAGGCAATTACCCAGGCGCTCGAACGCCTGGAAACCAGCGCGACCCTCCAGGCGGAAGCGCTCGGTCCGGTGGAAGTCAAGTCGAAGACACAGACCCCGCGTGAGTTCCTGGCGCAAATCGCCGACGGACGTGTCATGACCGGTCGCCAGGCCTCTATTTTCGGCCTCGTGGACGAAATCGGCACCCAGGACGACGCCCTGGAATATCTGGCCACCCAACTCAACATCGAGGAACCGGAGCTCTACGAGTACCGCCCGGTTCAGCGCCTGTTCGACCTCCTGAACGCCGACACCCAGTCCATGTTCCGCGAAACCCTGCGCGTCTTCAAGGGCACCCGGCTTGAATACCGGATGCCGTATTGAAAGAAGGGCGGGTTTGAAACCCGCCCCTACGGAAAATTCGGGTTCGGTCCCCCCAGGCAGAACATGGCTGAAGGGTTACAAACCGATTGTTTCGAGCCGGAATGAGAGTTCCACTCATCCCAGGGATGGAGAACGCCGAAAATGTCGTTATTGAAGCCGTTGTCCGCCATTCGGTATAGACGTTTCTTTTACCTGTTTCTCTTTTTCCTTCCGGTGTTTCCGGGCGCATCCGCTTCTCCCGAGCATACTCAGAGCGGGATTCGATTGCCCTTCCTCAAACAGAGAAACGATTCGCCCATTTTTTCCATATACGTCAATCCGGGCATGCCGGCCAAAACGGCTGATTACCCCAGAGCCCTCCAGCCCGGTATCATCCTGGCCGTGTGGAAAGACGGCTCCTGTGTCTGGTCGGAAGACAAACTGTACGGTGGGCCTCCCTACAACCAGGGAAACCTTTCGGAAGAATCCCGTCTTGACCTCGAAAAGGAACTGGGTTCCTTCAAAACTCCTGAAACCACCGCGTGTTATGTTTGCGATGCCGACTGGATGACTATTGCCCTGCATGATGAAAACACAAGCCGATGTGTCGAGATGGTTTCATCGCATGAGTACTTTCCCTACCTGATGGATTCCAGAGACAAAGGATACACGCAATTCTTCGAGACATGGGGGAAACTGAGACGGTGTGCCTACAATCTGAACTGCCGACCAACCCCCTCTCAAGAAGAATTGCAGTTCGACCTGCGACCATGTCCTCCGCACAAGCCCCTTACCGCGCTCCTTTTCAGGTATGTGGGGGCCGATCGGCGGCTGGTCCATCCCGTGATTGTTGAGAGTTGTGACACGGGGTATCCCACCGTGTTGCAGGATATTCCCGTGGATCTGATTGTGTCCTGTAAAAGAGGAACAACAAAACAGAGTTTCATTTCCGCCTTGCGCACGGCCGTCACCCGAAATTCTGTCCCCAAATCCACAGGGAGAACGACCGAGATGACGTTTTACTGGCCGGATGGTAAGGAAAGATTCGTGCTGGATCTCGATCAAATGCTCGAACTGAAGAAGTATTGGAACGAACTTTCGTCTTTGCCGCCCAGTGTCTCCCAATATTTTGAAGAGATTGGACTGCTCGATAACCGATAAGATGCCGATTGCGGTTCGTATCATGCGCCCCGTCCCGATTCGAAGGTAACCGAGAAAACAAGGAAAATTCGATTCCCTCCCCTGCTGAACAGGCAGATCGGATCTTGACCGTCATGGGGTTTCACATATAACATGAACGCCTGAGACCCTTGAGTCGGGAACGTCTCTTTAGAAGAGGAGAAGCCGCATCGTGCCGGCTTTTGACACACAACAGCGGTTGGACCTGATCCGGACGTGTCTGGAGTGGGGTGTGCCCCACGGCCCGTCGGACACACCTCGCGTTCTGGATGTGGGGGGACACCCCGGCCTGCTGGCCACAGCCCTCCAGGAACGAGGATTCTCGGCCACCACGCTGGATACCCCGGCGTTCGGAAGCGGCGCCTACATCTGCGGCACCGGCCACGCACTCCCCTTCCGGGACCAGACCTTCCACGCCGTCGTCGCCAGCGACGTGCTCGAACACATTCCCGCCGACCAACGCGCCGCCTTCCTGACGGAACTGACGCGGGTTGCCTCCGGGTGGGTTCTTGTGGGGGGACCGTTCCATTCCCCGCCGGTCGTTCAGGCGGAAACCGAAATCCGGACCCTCGGGACCCGCGCCACCGGACGGCCCAACCCCTGGCTCGAAGAGCACCACGCGTGCGGCCTGCCCAATCTGGCCCAGACCCGCCAGACGCTGCACGACCTCGGGTTCGCGTCTCTGGTTATTCCCAACGGTTCCCTCGTCAGCTGGTTCCTCC